>JAJXTK010000091.1 GCA_021783935.1 Myxococcales bacterium
TGTTGAGTTGAAGGTGTTTGTCGAGGACGTGAAGCCGACCCTCGCGCCGGTGGCCGCCGCGGTGAAGGCCTGGGTCGCGCCGCAGGGGCTCGAGATCTCCTTCCAGCCCGACAGCCACGCGTGGGACGGCACCTTCGCGAACAACGGCTGGATGCAAGAGTTCCCCGACCCGATGAGCAAGACCACGTGGGGCAACCACGCGTGGGTCTCGCCGAAGCAGGCGCAGACGATGGGCGTCGTCGAGGGGGACGTGGTCGCCGTGACCGTCGGCGCCGCGTCGGCGAAGCTCCCGATCCTGATCGCGCCCGGCATGGCCGAGGGCGTGGTGGGCGTGATGCTGGGGCAGGGGCGCCGCGCGAAGGGGCGCGTGCAGGCGGGCGTCGGCGTCGACTGCTACCCGCTGCGCACGAGCACCGCGCTCGGCTTCGCCGCCGGCAAGGCCGACAGGCAGGGCGACAAGGGGGTGCTCGCGCGCACGCAGGAGCACTTCAACACCGAGGGGCGCCCGCTCGTGCGCGAGGGGACCCTCGAGGAGTTCAAGAAGAACCCCAAGTTCGTGAACGAGCTCGTCGAGGAGCACGCGCCGAACGAGTCGATGTGGGTCGACCGCGACTACTCCAAGGGGCACAAGTGGGGCATGGCCATCGACCTCAACAGCTGCATCGGCTGTGGGGCCTGCATGATCGCCTGCCAGGCCGAGAACAACATCCCGACCGTCGGCCAAGAGGGGGTGCTCTGGTCGCGCGAGATGCACTGGATCCGCGTCGACCGCTACTACGAGGGCTCGCCCGACGAGGCGCGCGCGGTGATGCAGCCGATGCCGTGTCAGCAGTGCGAGGACGCGCCGTGCGAGGGGGTCTGCCCGGTCGGCGCGACGGCGCACAGCCCCGAGGGGCTGAACGACATGGCCTACAACCGCTGCATCGGCACGCGGTACTGCGCCAACAACTGCCCCTGGAAGGTCCGTCGCTTCAACTACTTCAACTACCAGAAGGGGCTCTCCGAGCAGAAGAAGATGCAGTTCAACCCCGACGTCACGGTGCGATCCCGTGGCGTCATGGAGAAGTGCACCTTCTGTGTCCAGCGCATCAACCACGCGAAGATCGAGGCGCACCGCGACGGCAAGGAGCACATCGACGACGGCGTGGTCAACACGGCCTGCGCGCAGGTGTGCCCGACGGCGGCCATCACCTTCGGCGATCTCAACGACCCCAACGCGAAGGTCTTCCACAAGCACTGGTCGGTGCTCGCCTACGTGCTGCTCGAGGAGCTCAACACGCGCCCGCGCGTCTCCTACCTCGCGAAGATCCAGAACCCGCACCCTGAGCTGGAATCGGCCAAGCCGGCAGCCTCGGAGCACAAAGAATGAGCGCCGCCCCCGTCGTTCCCATCCGCTCGGACGTCGACGATCCGTCGATCCGCGCCCCGCTCGTCCTCGGCAAGCAGAACTTCGCGACGGTCTCGGACTCGGTCTCGCAGATCGTCGAGCGCAAGGCCCCGAAGACCTGGCTGCTGCTGCTCGGCCTCGCGGTCAGCATCCTCGCCATCCTCGGCGGGTCGCTGGTCGATCTGGTCAGCACCGGCATCGGCCGCTGGGGCAACAACCAGCCGGTCGGCTGGGCCTGGGACATCACCGGGTTCGTCTTCTGGATCGGCATCGGCCACGCCGGCACGCTCATCAGCGCCATCCTCTTCCTGTTCCGGCAGAAGTGGCGCACGAGCATCAACCGCGCCGCCGAGGCGATGACGATCTTCGCCGTCATGGCGGCCGGCATCTACCCGGCCTTCCACGTCGGCCGCGTCTGGTTGCTCTACTGGGTCTTCCCGATCCCCAACCAGATGACGGTGTGGCCGAACTTCAAGTCGCCGCTGCTCTGGGACGTGTTCGCGGTGTCGACCTACGCGACGGTCTCCATCCTCTTCTGGTTCGTGGGGCTCGTGCCGGACCTCGCCACGCTGCGCGATCGCGCCACCACGCGCACGCGCCAGATCGTGTTCGGCATCTTCGCGCTCGGCTGGCGCGGCTCGCATCGCCACTGGCTCAACTACGAGCGCGCCTACATGATCCTCGCGGGGCTGAGCACGCCGCTCGTCCTCTCGGTGCACACGATCGTCTCCTTCGACTTCGCCGTCTCGGTGCTCCCGGGCTGGCACACGACGATCTTCCCGCCGTACTTCGTCGCCGGCGCCGTCTTCTCGGGCTTCGCGATGGTCATCACGTTGATGGTGATCGTTCGCAAGGCCTTCGGTCTCGAGCACATGCTGACCATGCGGCACCTCGAGAACATGGCGAAGATCATCCTCGCGACCGGCACCATGGTTGGTTACGCGTACGCGATGGAGTTCTTCATCGCGTGGTACTCCGGCAACGACTACGAGCGCTTTGCCTTCATCAACCGGGCGTTCGGGCCGTACAAGTGGGCCTACTGGACGATGGTCAGCTGCAACGTGTTCATCCCGCAGCTGTTCTGGTTCAAGAAGGTGCGCACCAGCATCCCCGCGATGTTCGTGATCTCGATCTTCGTGAACATCGGCATGTGGTTCGAGCGCTTCGTCATCATCGTGACGAGCCTCCACCGCGACTTCATCCCGTCGAGCTGGGGCTACTTCCGGCCGACGCTCATCGACATCTCGACGTTCTTCGGGACGTTCGGGCTGTTCCTCACGATGTTCCTCCTGTTCCTCAAGTTCCTGCCGTCGATCGCGATGAGCGAGGTGAAGGGGGTCATGCCGGCCGCCGATCCGCACCATCACGGCGACCGCCACGAAGCCCACGAGGGGCTCGCCGGCGGGACGGGCAACGAGGACCGCCACGAGTCGGATCCGGAGGTCGTCCATGCCTGAGCCGAAGACGAAGTCGAGGAAGGCCCACGCCCTCGTCGGCTACTTCGACACCCCCGCGGATCTCTTCCACTGCTGCGAGACGCTGCGGGACGAGGGGTACAAGGACTTCGACGCGCACACGCCGTTCCCGGTGCACGGCCTCGAGCACGCGATGGGGCTGCGCCCCTCTCGCCTGCCGTGGATCGTGCTCGCCGCCGCGGCCTTCGGCCTGTCGAGCGCGTACCTCATGCAGTGGTGGATGGGCGGCGTCGACTACCCGCTCAACATCTCGGGCAAGCCGTCGTTCGCGCTCCCCTCGTCGATCCCGATCATGTTCGAGCTGACGGTGCTCTGCTCCGCGTTCGGCACGTTCTTCGGAATGTGGGGGCTCAACCGGCTGCCTAGGTACTACGACCCGGTCATGAAGCACCCGTCGTTCGGTCGCGCGACCGACGACAAGTTCTTCATCGCCGTCGAGGCGAAGGAAGAGAAGTACGACCCCGAGGGCACGCGCGCGCTGCTCGAGAAGCTCGGGGCCAAGGAGCTGCTCGAGGTGGAGCCGTGATGACGAAGTCGCGAGGCAACCTTCGGCTCCACTCGCGAGCCCCGACCATCATCGCTGCGCTCGGCCTGCTCGCCGCGGGGTGCCGCGGCCAGGTCAGCGCCGATCCGCCCTTCCACCTCGTGCCCGACATGGACTGGCAGCCGAAGTATCGCCCCGAGCAGGAGAGCGCGTTCTTCTCGGACGGCCGCACCATGCGCCAGCCGGTCGACGGCACGGTCGCCGCGGGGCACCTCGACGCCGACGACGCCTGGTATCGAGGCGTCGACTCCGACGGCGTCTTCGTCGCGCGCGTGCCGGGCAAGGTCGACGAGAAGACCCTCGCCCGCGGGCAGGAGCGCTTCAACATCTACTGCGCCCCCTGCCACAGCCGCATCGGCGACGGCAAAGGGATGATCCCGCGGCGCACCAACTGGTTGGCCGCCGACCTCGCGCAGGATCGCCTGCGCGCGGCGCCCGACGGCCAAATCTTCGACACCATCTCCAACGGCAAGAACACGATGCCCGCCTATCGCGCCCAGGTCCCCGTCGCGGATCGCTGGGCGATCGTGGCCTGGGTGCGCGTCCTCCAGCGCAGCCAGCACGCCACGGCCGCCGACGTCCCGCCTGGCACCAACATCGAGCCCGAGGGGGCGAATCCATGAGCGGCCAGGTCGTCAAGAACGGCGCGCGCGACGTCGCGAAGCTGACGCCCGAGCAAGCGAAGAGGGTCGTCACCTTCGGGGCCGCCGCGGCGGTCGTCGGCCTCGGCGTCGCCGGCGCGGCCTACGCGGTCGACAGGCAGCGCTTCGCGTACTCCTACCTCGTCGGCTTCATGTTCGTGACGACGATCGCGCTCGGCGCGCTGATGTTCGTGCTGATCCAGCACGTCACGCGCGCCGGCTGGTCGGTCGGGCCGCGCCGCCAGATGGAGTGGGTCAGCGGCATCCTGCCGTGGACCGTCGCGCTCTTCGTGCCGGTCGCGATGAACGCCCACACCCTCTACGAGGCGTGGATGGGCCCGCACGCCGCCGAGGACAAGGGGATCGCGAAGAAGCTCGGCTACCTCAACCCGCAGTTCTTCTTCATCCGCGCGGCGGTGTTCTTCTCCGCCTGGGCGCTCTTGGCCTGGTGGTTCGGCAAGACCTCGGCCGCGCTCGACGACAGCAAAGAGAGCAAGACGCTCACCAAGAAGATGCAGGCGGCGAGCGCCCCCGCCATCCTGGTGACGGCGCTGACCCTCACCTTCGCGGCCTTCGACTGGCTGATGAGCCTCGAGCCGAAGTGGTACTCGACGATCTTCGGCGTCTACATCTTCTCCGGGGGCTTCTGGTCGTCGCTCGCGCTGCTCGCGCTGATGACGATCTACCTGCAGGGCAAGGGCTTCTTCCAGAGGGTCTCGACCGTCGAGCACCGCCACGACATCGGCAAGCTGCTCTTCGGCTTCACCGTCTTCTGGGCCTACATCGCGTTCAGCCAGTTCTTCCTGATCTGGTACGCGAACATCCCGGAGGAGACGATCTTCTTCAAGCACCGTTGGGTCGAGTCCTGGCAGCAGGTCAGCATGCTGCTCCTGTTCGGGCACTTCGTGATCCCGTTCTTGTGGCTCATGCCGCGCACCATCAAGCGGAGCAACGCCGGCCTGGCGATCGCCGCCGTCTGGTGCCTCGCGATGCACTACGTCGACATGTACTGGCTCGTGATGCCGAACCTCGATCACCAAGGCGCGCACTTCACGTGGATCGACCTCGGCGGCCTGCTCGGGCCGGTGGGCGTCGCCGCCCTCGCGATCGCGCTGCGCGCGTCGAAGGGGAGCCTGTTCCCGGTGGGCGATCCGCGGCTGCCCGAGGCCGTGCGGCTGCAGAACCTTTAGGACCTCCGATGAGCGAAGCAAACGCGCAGCACAGCGAGCACGGGGGCGAGCACGAGACGGAGCGCGACTCCGGCGTCGAGGACGCGATCGTCGAGGCCGACAAGCCCGACAACCGGCTCATCTTCGTCCTCGTCAACGTCGTCATCGTCGCGATCGTCGGCATGGTCATCGCCGGCTGGCAGATCTTCATGTCGTCGATGGACGCCGAGATCGACAAGAAGGTCTGGAAGAACGCCAGCGGCGCCACCGAGCTCCGCGAGGCGCGCGCGCAGGAGGACGGCAGGCTCGGCCACTACCAGTGGGCGAGCCAGAAGGACGGCGTCGTCCGCGTGCCCGTCGCCCGCGCGAAGGAGCTCGTCCTGCGCGACTGGAACCTCCCCCGCGTCGCCCCCGCGCCGGTCGAGCCCGCCGCGTCGGCCGCGGCTTCGGCTGCTCCGAGCGCCTCCGCGTCCGCGGCGCCGAGCGCGTCGGCGGCCCCTTCGACGAGCAGCAAGCCCGCGACCAGCGCCTCGGTGAAGGGCTGATTCGATGACCGGGCGGCTCGCGGTCGCGCTCTTGGCGCTCGGGCTCGTGACCTCGGTCACGCTCGCCCGCGCCGACGAGTTCAAGCCGACGCCGATCCTTCCGCAGGTCGCCAAGGGGATCGACATCGAAGACCGCCGCGGGGCCGTCGCGCCGAAGGGGCTCACCTTCACGAGCCAAGACGGCAAGACGGTCGCGCTCGGCGACTACTTCGATGGGCAGCACCCGGTGATCGTGGTGCTCGCCTACTACCAGTGCCCGATGCTCTGCACGTTGGTGCTCAACGGCCTGAAGTCCGGGCTCGCCGATCTCGCGTGGGCGCCGGGCAAGGAGTTCAAGGTCGTCACCGTCAGCTTCGATCCGCGCGACACGGTCGAGGCCGCGGCCAAGAAGCGTGCATCCTACGTGAAGTCGTACGGTCGCCCCGTCGGCGACCACGGCTGGGACTTCCTGGTCGGCGAGCAGGATCACGTCAAGCAGCTCGCCGACACGATCGGCTTTCGCTACCGCTGGGACGAAGACCAGAAGCAGTTCGCGCACGCCGCGGGCGCGTTCATCTTCACGCCCGACGGCCGCCTCTCGCAGGTGCTCAAGGGCATCACGTTCACCGAGCGCGACCTGCGCCTCGCGCTGACCGAGGCCTCCGCGGGCAAGCTCGGCTCCACGTGGGATCAGGTTCTGCTGCTCTGCTACCACTACGACCCCGACGCGGGGAACTACGTGCTGATGGGCGTCCGCATGATGCAGATCGCGGGCGGCGTCACCGTGCTCCTCCTCGGTGGATGGCTCCTTCGCATGTGGCGCCGTGACCAGGCTCGCCACGTCACGCCCGCCGGAGACGTCGCATGATCGCCCCCGAAACCGCCCCGTCCCACGAACCGATCCATCAAGGCACGTTCTGGCTCCCGAAGGCGAGCAGCACCCTCGCGCCCGGTGTCGACCACGCTTGGGACGTCGTGATGTGGGTCTCCGTGTTCTTCTTCGTGATCGTCATCGGGACGATGGCGTACTTCATGTGGAAGTACCGCCGACGCACCGACAAGGACGAGACGAGCACCGTCGATCACAGCGCGAAGCTCGAGATCACCTGGACGATCCTGCCGCTCGTCATCGTGATGGGGCTCTTCTTCGTGGGGCTCAGCGGCTTCATGAACGCCTCCGTCGCGCCGTCCGACTCCTACGAGGTCCAGGTCACCGGCGAGCGCTGGCTGTGGACGTTCATCTACCCGAACGGGGCGATCTCGCCGAGCCGGCTGGTGGTGCCGAAGGGCAAGCCGGTGCGCATGGTCATGTCCTCGAAGGACGTGATCCACTCGTTCTACGTGCCCGAGTTCCGCATCAAGCGCGACGTGATCCCGGGCCAGTACACCTCGATCTGGTTCGAGGCGACCGAGGTCGGCAAGTACACGCTCGAGTGCGCCGAGTACTGCGGCACGGGCCACTCGGACATGCTCGCGACGATCGAGGTCATGGAGCCCGAGCAGTTCAAGCAGTGGCTCGAGTCGGCGGGCGGCGACAAGAGCCTGCCGCCGGCCAAGCGCGGCGAGGCGCTGTTCAACAAGTGGCAGTGCAGCGCGTGCCACGCGCTCGACGGCAGTCGCAAGGTCGGCCCGTCGTTCAAGGGGCTCTACGGGCGCGAAGAGACGATGAGCGACGGCAGGGTCATCAAGGCCGACGAGAACTACCTGCGCGAGAGCATCCTGCTCTCGAACGCGAAGATCGTGAAGGGCTACGACCCCGTGATGCCCATCTTCAAGGACATGCTGAAGGACGACGACGTCAACGATCTCATCGCCTTCATCAAGGAGCAGAAGTGATCCGGTCGGGCCTCCCCGCCGCCTTCGCGGAGTGAACATGGCGCAAGCAGTGGCAGACCACCCGGTCACCGAGCAGTCGGGGACGAACTACATCAACGCGCAGAGGGGCATCCTCTCGTGGCTGCTGACGGTCGATCACAAGCGGATCGGCCTGATGTACCTGGTCAGCACGACCATCGCGTTCGCGCTCGGCGGGTTCTTCGCGCTCATGCTGCGGCTCGAGCTGCTGACGCCCCGCAAGACGTTCATGGACGCCGCGACGTACAACCAGGCGTTCACGTTGCACGGCGCGATCATGGTGTTCCTGTTCATCATCCCGGCGATCCCGGGCGCGCTCGGCAACTTCGTCTTGCCCATCATGCTCGGCGCGAAGGACGTCGCCTTCCCCAAGCTCAACCTGCTGAGCCTCTACCTGTACTGGACGGGCGCGATCTTCACGCTCTCGTCGCTGGTCACCGGCGGGCTCGACACCGGCTGGACGTTCTACGTCCCGTACTCGGCGACCACCGGCACCGCCGTGGTGAAGGTCACCCTCGGCGTCTTCATCATCGGCTTCAGCAGCATCCTCACGGGGCTGAACTTCATCGTCACGGTGCACAAGCTCCGCGCGCCGGGCGTCAGCTGGTTCCGCCTGCCGCTGCTGGTCTGGGCGCTCTACGCGACGAGCGTCGTGCAGATCCTCGCGACCCCGGTGCTCGGCATCACGCTGGTGCTCCTGATGATGGAGCGCGTGCTCCACATCGGCATCTTCGATCCGACGCTCGGCGGCGACCCAGTGCTCTTCCAGCACTTCTTCTGGTTCTACAGCCACCCGGCCGTCTACATCATGATCCTGCCGGGGATGGGCATCATCTCCGAGATCATCGCGGTGCACGCGAAGCGCCGGATCTTCGGCTACAAGGCCATCGCCTTCTCGTCGATGGCGATCGCGCTCATCGGCTTCCTCGTGTGGGGCCACCACATGTTCGTGGCCGGCCAGAGCCAGCTCGCGGCGACGATCTTCTCGTTCTTGACCTTCCTCGTCGCGATCCCCTCGGGCGTGAAGGTCTTCAACTGGCTGCTCACGCTCTGGCGGGGCTCGATCTCCTACCGCACGCCGATGCTGTTCGCGCTCGCGTTCATGTTCCTGTTCACGATCGGCGGCCTGACGGGGCTCTTCCTCGGCATGCTCTCGGTCGACATGCACCTGCACGACACCTACTTCGTCGTCGCGCACTTCCACTACGTGATGATGGGCGGAACGGTCGTCGCGTTCATCGGCGGGCTTCACCACTGGTGGCCGAAGATCACCGGCAAGCTCTACTCGGAGAAGCTCGGCGCGGCGTCGGCGGCGCTGATCTTCATCGGCTTCAACGCGACCTTCTTCCCGCAGTTCATCCTCGGCGCGCGCGGCATGCCGCGGCGCTACTACAACTACCTCGACCAGTTCCAGCCGCTGCACCAGTTCTCCACGGTGGGCTCCTGGATCATCGGCCTCGGCATGCTCGTCGTGCTCTACAACCTGCTCTCGTCGCTGCGCTCGGGCGCCTCCGCGCCGAGCAATCCGTGGGGCGGCAGGAGCCTCGAGTGGCAGACGGCGTCGCCGCCGGTCACCGAGAACTTCGAGGTGGCGCCGAAGGTCACGCACGGCCCCTACGACTTCTCCACGGAGAGCCAATGAGCACCGCCGAGACCACGGCCCGAGGCGGCGAGCAGCCGGCCCTCTCGCCGCAGTTCCACGTCGCGCATCACTTCGACTCCGCCGACACGCAGTTCGACGCGGGCCGGATGGGCATCTGGCTCTTCCTGGTGACCGAGGTGCTGCTCTTCGGCGGCCTCTTCTGCGCGTTCGCCATCTTCCGCAGCTGGTACTTCGACTCGTTCGTCGAGGCGCACCATCACCTCGACAAGGTCATGGGCGCCATCAACACGGTCGTGCTCATCACCAGCTCGCTGACGATGGCGCTCGCCGTCCGCTCGGCGCAGCAGTCGAAGAAGGAGCTCACCGCGATCCTGCTCGCCCTCACGCTGGCGTGCGCGGCGACGTTCCTCTGCATCAAGTACGTCGAGTACAGCCACAAGTTCCACGAGGGGCTCCTGCCGGGGAAGTGGTTCTCGGCGGTGGGCTTCCACACCGCGCACCCGGGCGTCTTCTTCGCGATCTACTTCATGATGACGGGCATCCACGGGCTGCACGTCGTCATCGGGATGATCCTCATCTCGTGGATCCTGAAGCGCACGATGAAGGGCGAGTTCTCGAGCCGGTACTACGCGCCGGTCGAAGGGGTGGGCCTCTACTGGCACCTCGTCGACCTCATTTGGATCTACCTCTTCCCGCTCCTCTATTTGGTCGGCTGACGACGCGCCGGAGACGACGATGTCCGCTGCTTCGCACGCGCACACTGAACACGCCCACGGCGGGGACCACGTCCCGCACGTCCTGCCGCTCGGCGTCTACCTCGCCACCTTCGCGACCCTGCTGGTGCTGACGGCCCTCACCGTCGGCGCGAGCTACCTGAGCTTCGGGGCCTGGAACCTGATCATCGCGATCGTGATCGCGACGCTGAAGGCGGCGACGGTCGCCCTCGTCTTCATGCACCTGTGGTTCGACCACCGGTTTCACTCGATCATCATGGCGAGCTCGGTGATCTTCCTGACGATCTTCATCAGCTTCACGATGTTCGACACGCAGAACCGCGGTCGCACCGAGGCGATCGAGGGGGAGAGGCCCGCCGACATCCAGAACCCGTTCAAGGCCTCGCAGCGGCAGGCCGCGCTGATGAAGAGCCTGCCGCCGATGGCGAGCGGGACGGCGCTGCCGCGAGCGCCGCCGCCGCCTCCGGCCGCCTCCGCGAGCGCAGCCGCCCCGAGCGAGCCGATCGTCCCCGTGGCCAGCGCCTCGGCCTCCGCGAGCGCGGCGCCGAGCGCGTCGACCTCGGCCGCGGCGCACTGAGCCGATCCCGTCGAGAGGTGGACGGCCCGCCGCGCGCGGGCCGTCGCCATTTTGTGCGCCGCGCTACGCTGCCTCGCGCGGCCATGTTCGCCCCGTTCCAGCGCGCCCGTCGCATCGTGTCGCTCGCCGGCGGGCCGCGGCTCTTCTCGGGCGGCGTCGGGCGCTGGCTCGTAGGGCTGCGCTGGGTCGCCGTCGCCGGCATCCTCGCGACGTGCTTGCTTGCGAAGGGGGCCTTGCCAGGCCTGAGCCTCGGGCCGCTGCTCCTCGTGCTCGGGCTCTTGGTCTCGGCGAACCTCGCGTGGCACTTTGGCGCGCGCGGGGGCGAGCGCCACCTCACGGCGCAGCTGGTCGGCGACGTCGTGACGCTCGGCGCGATCCTGTGGTTCTCGGGCGGGGTGACCAACCCGTTCGCGGTGTTCCTGGTCTTCCAGATCGCGCTCGCAGGGGTGCTGTCGAGCGGGCGCGCGGCGGTGCTCGTCACGCTGGTCACGCTCGGCATCGTCGCGCTGATCCTGAAGGCGGCGCCGCTGCCGTGGGAGACGGCGCGCTTGCCGGTCGCGCTGCTCCAGCACCTCGCGATGGCCGTCGCGATCGCGGGCCTCGCGCTCTTCAGCGGCGTGTCGGCGCACGTCTACGGGCGCAGGCTCGACGAGGTGCGCGCGGCGCACGCGCGCGACGAGCGCCTCGCGGTGCTCGGTCGGCTCGCTGGGGGCGTCGCGCACGAGCTGAACACGCCGCTCGCGACGATCCTGCTCGCGAGCAACGAGCTGGTGGAGCTCGCCGGCGAGCGCGGCGACGAGGAGATCGAGCGCATCTCGCGCGCGCTCGCGGGAGAGGCCAAGCGCGCGAGCGACGTGATCGATCTGCTGCGTGGGCGCGTGCACGCCGGGCTGTCGAGCGAGCAGCTCGATCTGTCGGCCTTCGTGCGCGAGACGGTCGAGCGCGGCCTCGGGCGCCTCGGCTTCCCCGGCGAGCACGTGGTGGTCGCGGCGCCGGGGGTCACGGCCTGGGGCTCGCGCGCGGCGCTCCGACAGATCCTCGAGAACGTGCTCAAGAACGCCGTCGAGGCGACGAGCGACGTCGAGCAGCCAAGGATCGAGATCGTGGTCGCCCAAGCAGGGGAGCGCGCGACGATCCGCGTGCGGGACAACGGCCACGGCGTGCGAAGCGAGGAGCTGCCGCGTCTCGGCGAGCCGTTTCGCACGACCAAGGCGGGCTCGGGGGGCACCGGGCTCGGGCTCTACGTCTCCTCGGTGCTCGCCGAGCAGATGCGCGCCTCGCTGGAGCTCGAGAGCCGCGAGGAGCAAGAGACGTGCGTGACGCTGACCCTCACGCGCGATACGGTCGGCGCGGGGATCGGCGAGCTGCGGCGGGACGAGGTTCGGCGTAATGCGGCGGATTGAGACAGCGCTCCTCGTCGACGACGACTTCGCCTTCCGCACGATGCTGGGGTCGGCGCTGCGCCGCCGCGGCGTGCGCGCGCGCACCGCGGCCTCGCTCGACGAAGGGGTGACCGCCCTGCAAGACGAGGCGGTCGATCTCATCGTCGTCGATCACCGGATGCCCCACGGCGACGGGCTCGAGGGGCTCGAGCGCTTCCGAAGGGAGGCGCCCGAGTCGGTCATCGTCATGCTCACCGGGTTCGGCGACATCCCGCTCGCCGTGCAGGCGATGCGCAAGGGGGCCGATCTCTTCCTCACCAAGCCGATCGAGATCGATCGACTGCTGCGCGAG
Organism: Myxococcales bacterium; assembly: GCA_021783935.1. GTDB lineage: Bacteria > Myxococcota_A > Polyangia > Polyangiales > JADJMO01 > CAIXWQ01. The sequence continues at coordinate 12,243 of JAJXTK010000091.1, forward strand.
GCGCGCGACGTCATCCAGCAGCCGCGCGGCGGCGGGCACCTGCCCCCCGTGCACGCGACGCTGAACCTCGAGGAGGTCGAGCGCGAGGCGATCGCGGCGGCGATGCAGCAGAGCGGCGGCGTGGTCGCCAAGGCCGCGAAGCTGCTCGGCATCGATCGGCGCACGCTCCAGCGCAAGCTCAAGCGGATGGAGTAGGCGCCGATGGAGGTGCTCGCGGCGCTGCTCGTGGCCGACCCGACGCCGCTCGCGTGCGAGGGGGTCCTCGAGTTCTGGGCGCGCCACCTCGCCGCGGCGTCGCAGGCGAATGCGCCCGTCGATCGCGCGCTGCTCGGGGGCTTCTCGGCCGATCGCGTCGGCTACGCGTTCATCGCTGGCTACGAGGCCGCGCTCGCGTCGCTGCTCGGCCGCGGCGGCGTGGAGGGCATCGTGTCGCTGTGCGCGACCGAGCAAGGCGGGGCGCACCCCCGGGCCATCGAGGCGCGGCTCGAAGAGCGCCAGGGCTCGCTCCATCTCCAGGCGAACAAGCGCTGGGCGACGCTCGCGACGGTGGCCTCGGAGCTCGTGGTGCTCGCCTCGCTCGGCGACGACGCGGCGGGGCGACGGCGGCTCGCGTTGGTGCGCGTCGCGCGCGAGGCGCCGGGGGTGCGCGTCGCGAAGATGCCCGACCCGCCGTTCGCCCCGGAGGTGCCGCACGCGGAGGTCGCCTTCGAGGACGTCGTCGTCGCGCCCGACCAGCTCCTCGCGGGCGACGCGTGGGAGGACGACGTCAAGCCGTTTCGCACCGTCGAGGACGTCCACGTCCACGCGGCGGTGCTCGGCCACGCGATCGCGCTCGCCCGACGCGCCGCCGCGCCGTGGTCGATCGTCGAGCGCCTCGCGGCCCTGGCGATCGCCGTGCGCGCCCTCGCCGAGCGCGACCCCAAGGCGGCGACGACGCACGTCGCGCTCGCGGGGGCGCTCTCCGACGCGCGCGCGCTGCTCGCCGAGCTCGAGCCGTCGATCGCCGCGCTCGGCGCCGAAGCGGCCGCACGATGGACGCGCGATCGACCGCTCCTCGAGGTTGCCTCCAAGGCGCGCGCGGAGCGGGCCGAGCGCGCGCGAGAGCGGCTGGCGCGTGGCTAGCCAGGCGCGCGACCTCGAAGCGGTCGAGCCGCGCCCGACGGCGCACCCCGTGCGGGTATTTGCAGAACTTGCGTTCGCTGGGTATT
>JAJXTK010000092.1 GCA_021783935.1 Myxococcales bacterium
CGCCGAGGCACGGTTGCCTGCGCGCGTTCGCGCCACGCGATCTCCCTTCCCCCGCACCGCGGGGGAAGGGCGGGGATGGGGGCTGTAACAGCGACGATCGCGCTCAGGGCGGGATCCCGACCCGATGAGCCGCTCGGTGAGTTGGACCCTTTGCGACGCGCTCTGGTATGCCGCGCGCGAGATGCGTCTCGTCGACGGCTCCGCGATCGCGCTCGCACTCGTCGCGGCCCTCGGGCTGCCGCTCGCGAGCTGCCCGTCATCGGGCCATGGGGGATGGGGGGGTTCGGCTGCGGCATCGGCATCGGCATCGGCATCGGCATCGGCTCCGGCATCGGCTCCGGCATCGGCTCCGGCTCCGGCATCGGCTCCGGCTCCGGCATCGGCTCCGGCTTCTGCGCTCGCGAGCGACGGCGGCATGCGGCCGGAGGATTGGGCGGGGGCGATCGGCGCCTGGACGTTCGACCACGGCGAGCTGGTGTGCGAGGGGAAGATCACGAGCTCGGCGATCTTCTACGAGCCGCTGCGTCCGAGGGACTTCGACCTCAGCGTGCAGTTCGAGTTCGAGTCGGTAGAGTCGTCGGCGGGGGTCGTCTTCCGCGACGATGGCCGCGATTTCCACTCGGCCGCGAGCTTCTATCAGTTCGAGTGGTACACGCGCGGCACCCACCACGACAAGCGGCTGTCGCTCATGAAGAAGATGTGGGCCGCGGGGCAAGAGGGGCCCTGGTGGATCCAGATCGTCGAGCCGAAGTACCCCGAGGCGCCGCTCCACGAGTGGAGGACCTTCCGCGTGCGCGCCGAGGGGGAGCACCTGCGGACCTGGCTCGACGGCGAGCTCGTGTTCGACAAGATCGACAAGACCTTCGTCCGCGCCGGGCGCGTCGCGCTGCACACCTTCCAGGCGCGCAAGATGCGCTACCGGAGGTTCAGGATCGAGTCGCTGGACGGCCCCCCGTCAGGCCCCGGCTCGCTCCCTCGGCGCGGCGGTGACGCCGGGTGAGGTGCGCGGCTCACTCGATCGTCCAGTTGACCCCGGCGCGCGCCTGGGCGCTCCACGCGTAGAACAGGCTCGGCAGCGGATCGCTCGCGCTGCCGTGGGTGAGCGACTTGTACGCGGCGCCGCCGAAGTCGAAGCCGAGCCCCACGGGGCCGATGCCGATCTCGAGCGCGAGGCGCGCCTCCATGCCCACCGCGGAGCCGGACGAGTTGATCGGGTGCGAGGGCCAGCTGCCGGAGGCGCACGCGACGTTCCACGGGACGTAGGCGCCGCCGCACGAGAGGTTCGTGCCGGCCTGCGAGTAGGCGAAGCCGAGGTCGAAGCGCGTGTGCTCGCGAATGAGCTTGTTCTGCGGCGTGGCTTGCAAGCGCCTCGAGAGGCCGAGCGTCGCCTCCCACTGATCCCACACCCAGCAGTCGGCCCCGCAAGTGACGTTCTGCTGCACGACGTGCGTCCAGTGCGCGTAGGCGCCCCAGCCGACCGGCAAGAGGTAGCGCGCTTCGAACCCGGAGCCCGCGACGGGGCCCGACTCGCCGTGCAGCGCGCCCGGCAGCACGAGCCCGCCGTAGCGCTCGAGCAGGTAGGCGCCGAAGTCGCCGCCGTTCGGGAAGCTCGGACCGCGCTGGGGCGCCGGGGCGACCGTCGCGCTCGCGTCGTCGGCGGCGCGCGCCGAGGCCGACGAGAGGCCGAGCGTGACCGTCAGCGCCACGAGGGCGAAGGGCGAGCGTCCGAAGCGCATGTCGCGCCTCTCGCGCGGCGCGCGCCGGCGAGCAAGTCGAGACAGCCGGTCGGCCGAATGGCTATGGTCGCGTGCGATGGGTTCTAGGGGGTCCGAGAGCGGCGCGGCGATCGCGCTTCGCGGCGTGCACAAGCGCTACTCGGCGCCCGACGGGGTCATCGAGGCGCTGGCGCCGATCGATCTCGAGATCGCCGAGGGGAGCTTCGTCGCGCTCGTCGGCCCCTCGGGGTGCGGCAAGTCGACGCTCCTGCGCATCGTCGCGGGGCTCGAGCCGCCGAGCGGCGGCGAGGTCGTGGTGCGAGATCGCGCGCGCATGGCGTACGTGTTCCAGGACGCGCACCTGCTGCCGTGGCGCACGCTCGCGGGCAACGTCGCGCTCCCATTGGAGCTGCGCGGCGAGCCGCGATCGCGCATCGACGCGCAAGTCGCCGAGGCGCTCGCGGCCGTCGAGCTCTCGGGCTTCGCCGACAGCTACCCCGCGGCGCTCTCCGGCGGCATGCGCATGCGCGCGTCGATCGCGCGGGCGCTGGTGACCAAGCCGCGTCTGCTGTTGATGGACGAGCCCTTCGGCGCGCTCGACGAGATCACCCGAAACCGCCTCGACGAGCGGCTGCTCGCCCTCTTCGGCGCGCAGCGCTTCACCGTCCTCTTCGTCACGCACGGCATCTTCGAGGCGACCTTCCTCGCCGAGCGCGCGATCGTCATGTCTCGCAGGCCGGGCCGCGTGGTGCACGACGCGCCGAGCGCGCTCGTCGGCGAGCGCACGGCGGAGCTGCGCGGCGAGGCGGCGTTCGCCCGCGAGGCGCACGAGCTCGCGCGCGCCCTCGAGCGAGGCTCGCGATGAGCGCCAAGGGGAGCCGGCTGGCGGGCCTGCTGCTGCCGCCCGCGATCGGCCTGCTGGTCTTGCTGGCGGCGTTCGAGCTCGTCGCGCGACTCTTCTTCGCGCGCGAGGCCTACCTGCTGCCGCCGCCGAGCGCGATCGCGAAGGCCGCGTGGCAGGAGCGCGCGCTGCTCGCGTCGGCCACGCTCTCGACCGGGCGCGCCGCGGCCCTCGGCTTCGTGGCGAGCGGGGCGCTCGGCGTGCTGTTCGCCATCGTGCTCGCGAGCTCGCGGCTGCTCGAGCGCGCGCTCTACCCGTACGCGATCGCCCTGCAAACGGTGCCGATCGTCGCCATCGCGCCGCTGCTCGTGGTCTGGCTCGGCGTCGGGCCCAAGAGCGTCGTCGCCTCGGCCTTCATCGTCTCGGTCTTCCCGGTCGTCACCAACACGCTCGCCGGCATCCGGGCCGTCGACCCCGCGCTGCGCGACCTCTTCCGCCTTTACGGCGCCCGGCGCTTCGCGGTGCTCACGAAGCTCGAGCTCCCGCACGCGACGCCGAGCGTCGCCGTCGGCCTGCGCGTCGCCGCCGGGCTCGCCGTGATCGGGGCCATCGTCGGCGAGCTCGTCGCCGGTTTTGCCGAGCACGACCCCGGTCTCGGCATCGTGGTCATGACCGCCTACCGGCAGCTGCGCACCGACCTGTTGTTCGCCGCCGTCGCGTGCTCGGCCGCGCTCGGCATCGCGCTGTTCTCGATCGTGTCGCTCGGCGCCTGGCTGTGGCTGCGGCGCTGGTATTCGGGCGCGCGCTGAGCCGTGCCGCTCGGGACGAGATGCGCTAGCAGGCTGCGGAGCTCCTCCGAGGCCAGCCGATCCTCTCCCGGGTCGTGCCGCGATTTTCCGCGCGATCGACGACCGCGTCCTGACGGGCACAGTTTCCGCAGGCCGTTTGTCGACGGCCTGCTAGAGCGATCGGTCGATGAGCGAGGGCAACGACCACGTGCTTCGCGCGATGACCGAGGATGGCGCCTTCCGCGTCGTCGCAGCCCGCACCACCGACACGGTGCAGGGGGTGCTCGACGCGCAGCGGCCGCCCGACGCGGTCGGCAAGCTCCTCGGTGACCTGGTCACCGGCACCATCTTCCTGCGCGAGACGATGGCCCCGGATCATCGCGTGCAGGGGATCCTCGTGGGCGAGGACCTCAAGAGCCGCCTGGTCGCCGACGCACACCCCGAGGGCACCACGCGCGGCCTCGTCCAGCTCGCGGGCGGGCGCACGAGCTTCCCGCTCGGCCCTCGCTCGCGCCTCATGATGATGCGCAGCCTCTACACGGGCGCGCTCCAGCAAGGGGTCGTCGCCTTCCCCGAAGGGGGCGACGTGAGCTCGGCGCTCATGGAGTACATGCAGGTCTCCGAGCAGGTCGTGACGTTCGTGACCGTCTCGTCGATCGTCAAGCGGGGGCGCTGCGAGGCGGCGGGGGGCTACCTCGTGCAGCTGCTCCCCGAGACCCGCCGCGACGGGCTCGCCGCGATGACCGAGCGGCTCGGCAAGTTCCAGGACATCGACGCGCTCATCGCGTCGGGCGCGGGCGACCCGGCGGCGCTGCTCGCGGCGGTGCTCGCGGGGCACCCCTTCCACCGGGTCGGCGATGAGCCGCTGCGCTTCGGCTGCAATTGCAGCGGCGAGCGCGTCGCGGCGAGCCTCGCGACGCTGCCGAAGACCGACATCGCGACGATGGTCGCCGACGGCGAGGTGCTCGAGATCGCGTGCGACTACTGCAAGCAGGAGTACCGCATCGCCCCCGACCACCTGCGCAGCCTGCTCGCCGAGAACTGAGGCGCCGTGCCGAGCCTCCGACGAAGGGACGCGCTCGCCTGGATCGCCGCCTCGGCGTCCGCGCTCGCGGGCTGCCGACGAGCGAGCGCGCCGTCGGGCAAGCTCCGCGTGCAGCTCGACTGGGTGCCCGAGCCCGAGTTCGGCGGGCTCTACGAGGCGCGCGCGTCGGGCGCCTTCGCGCGCGAGGGGCTCGAGGTCGAGCTGGTCGGCGGCGGGCCGAGCACGCCGGTGGTGCAGCTGGTGGCGAGCGGCGGCGCGGACCTCGGCGTCGTCGCGGGCGAGGAGCTGGTCGTGGCGCGCGCGCGCGGCGTCGATCTCGTCGCGATCTACGCGACGTATCAGAGCTCGCCGCAGGGGATCATGGTGCACGCGTCGCGCGGCCTCCGGCGCCTCGAGGAGCTCGAAGGAGGCTCGCTCGCGCTCGACACGGGGGCGCCGTTCGGGGCCTTCGTGCAAGCGAAGTTCCCGCTGTCGAAGGTGACCATCGTGTCGACCGACGGCGGCGTCGCGAAGTTCCTGAGCGACCAGCGCCACGCCCAGCAGTGCTTCGTGACGAGCGAGCCCGTCGCGGCGAAGCAGGCGGGGAGCGACCCGCAGGTCTTCACGGCCAAGTCGCTCGGCTTCGACTCGTACGCGAACGTGGTGGTGGCGCGCGGCGAGGCGCTGCGCGGCGGCGGCGATCGCGCGCGCGCGATGGTGCGCGCGCTGCAAGCCGGCTGGCGCGGCTACCTTTCGAGCCCCGCTCGCGCGAACGCGCAGATGGCGTCGCTGAACCGCGCGATGGACGCGGCGACCTTCGCGCAGGTGGCCGAGGCGCAGCGGCCGCTGGTCGAGAGCGACGACACGCGCGCGCTCGGGCTCGGCGCGATGCGCGCGGGGCGCTGGAAGGCGCTGATCGACCAGCTCGTCGCCGTGAAGATCATCGGCGCCGACGCCGCGCCGAAGCCCGAGGCCTGCTTCGTCTTTGCGACCTGACGCGCTGCCGCCTTTCGGCCGCGCCGCGGGAGCGATAGCAAGCGCCGCATGTCCGAACTCCGCGACGCGTGGGCCCGTCACCGCAAGTACCTCTGCGCCGTAGAGGCGCTCTGCCTCTCGATCGACCCGAGCCGCATGACCGCGCTCTCGGGCGAGGCGGCGTTCGACGCGGCGCTCGCGGCGCTCGAGGCGCCGATGCGCGCGGCGTTCGACGCGATGGGGGCGCTCGAGAAGGGGGCGATCGCGAACCCCGACGAGCAGCGCATGGTCGGCCACTACTGGCTGCGCGACGCCTCGCTGGCCCCGTCGGCCGAGCTGCGCGCGGCGATCGAGAACACCGTCGCCCGCATCGAGGCCTTCGCGTGGGACGTGCACGACGGGCAGCTGCGCGGCGGCACCGGCCAGCGCTTCACCGACCTGCTCGTCGTCGGCATCGGCGGCTCGGCGCTCGGCCCGCAGCTCGTCTCGCGCGCGCTCGGCTCCGCGTCGGACAAGCTCGCGGTCTCGTTCTTCGACAACACCGATCCCGACGGCATGGATCTCGTGCTCGCGAGGCTCGGCGCGCGCCTCGCCTCGACGCTCGTGGTCGTCATCTCGAAGTCCGGCGGCACCAAGGAGACGCGCAACGGAATGCTCGAAGCGCGCTGGGCCTTCGAGCGCGCGGGCCTCGCGTTCGCCAAGCACTTCGTCGCCGTGACGGGCGAGGGGAGCGCGCTCGACGAGACGGCGAAGAAGGAGGGGTGGCTCGCGCGCTTCCCCATGTGGGACTGGGTCGGCGGTCGCACGAGCGAGCTGTCGGCGGTGGGGCTCCTGCCCGCCGCGCTGCAAGGGATCGACGTGCGCGCGATGCTCGCCGGCGCGCGCGACTGCGACGTCGCGACGCGCGCCGCCGAGCTGCGCAACAACCCCGCGGCGCTGCTCGCCGCCTGCTGGCACTACGCGGGCGGAGGCAAGGGCAAGCGCGACATGGTGATCCTCCCCTACAAGGATCGCCTGGAGCTGTTCTCGCGCTACTTGCAGCAGCTGGTGATGGAGTCGCTCGGCAAGGAGCTCGACCTGCGAGGCGAGGCCGTCCACCAGGGCATCGCCGTCTACGGCAACAAGGGCTCGACCGACCAGCACGCCTACGTGCAGCAGCTTCGCGAGGGGGTGCCGAACTTCTTCGCGACCTTCCTCGAGGTGCTGCGCGATCGCGACGGCGCCTCGCGCGAGGTCGAGCCCGGCGTCACCAGCGGCGACTACCTCCTCGGCTTCCTGCTCGGCACGCGCCGCGCGCTCACCGAGAAGGGGCGCCCCTCGCTGACGATCACCATCGACGAGGTCTCGCCGCGGGCGATCGGCGCGCTCATCGCGCTGTTCGAGCGCGCCGTGGGGCTCTACGCGTCGATCGTCGGCATCAACGCCTACCACCAGCCCGGCGTCGAGGCCGGCAAGAAGGCGGCCGGCGAGGTGCTCTCGCTGCAGTCGAAGCTGCTCGCGCACTTCGGCGCGCGGCCGGCGGCGACCAACGCCGAGGCGCTCGCCGCGGCGCTCGGCAGCGAGGACGTCGAGACGCTCTACGAGCTCTGCGCGCACCTGTCGGCGAACGGCAGGCTCTTGCGCGAGGGGAACGGCCTCGCGGCGACGTTCCGCAGACCCTGAGCGGCTTTCCGTTCGTCGGCAGCCCCTCGCGTCGCTACATTGTGCGTGTGACGCTCTGGACCGAACCCACGCCCAAGGCCGCGCTCGTCGCCCGTCGTCAACGCCTCAGCCGCGCGCTCGCCGACGTGCCCGCGCTGATCGTCGCGGGGCGCCCGCGCCCGCGAAACTACGCCGCCAACACGTACCCGTTCCGCGCCGAGAGCCACTTCCTCTACCTCGTCGGTCGCCAGCTCGACGGCGCGGCGCTGCTGCTCGATCGCGGGCGCGCGACGCTCTTCGTGGAGCCGCCGGCGAGCGACGCCGCGCTCTGGCACGGCGAGGTGCCGGGCTTCGACGCCATCCGCGACGACACCGGCGTCGACGAGGTGCTGCCGCTCGATCGCCTCGGCGACGTGGTCGGCGCGCGCTGGCCCGAGGTCGCCACGCTGCCGGCGAACGACGAGCCGACGGCGGCCTGGCAGTCGCGCTCGAGCGGCCGCGAGGTGCGCGCGCGCTCGGGCGCGGAGCTCACCGGGCAGGACGCGACGCTCGCCGACGCGATGATCGCGCTGCGTCTCTCGCACGACGAGGCGGCGCTCTCGCAGATGCGGCGCGCGATCGAGGTGACCACGCTCGCGCACCACGCGGGGGCGCGCGCCCTCGGCCCGGGCGTGCGCGAGGCGGCGGTGCTCGCCGCGATCGACGCGACCTTCGTCGCGCACGGCATGGCCCCGGCGTACGGCTCGATCGTGTCGGTGCACGGCGAGGTGCTGCACAACGAGGCGCACCACGGCGTCGCGAGGGACGGCGACCTGTTGCTCGTCGACGCCGGCGCCGAGACGGCCGAGGGGTGGGCGAGCGACGTCACGCGCGTCTACCCGGTGAGCGGGCGCTTCTCGGCGACCCAGCGCGCGCTCTACGACGTCGTGCTCGCGGCCAACCGTGCGGCCATCGCCAAGGTCGCCCCGGGCGTGCGCTACCGCGACGTCCACGTCGAGGCGGGGCGCACCATCGTGCGCGGCCTCTGTGACCTCGGCATCCTGCGCGGCGAGATCGACGGCCTGGTCGAGCGCGGGGCGTACACGGTCTTCTTCCCGCACGGCGTCGGCCACCTGCTCGGGCTCGACGTGCACGACATGGAGGACCTCGGCGACCGCGCGGGCTACGCGCCGGGACGCGCGCGCGCGAGCCGCTTCGGCGACGCCTATCTGCGGCTCGATCGCGATCTTTCGCCGGGCATGGTCGTCACCATCGAGCCCGGCTTCTACCAAGTGCCCGCGATCCTGCGCGATCCGACCTACACGGCCGCGATCGAGCGCGACCTCGATCGCGACGCCCTCGCGCGCTTCGCCGACGTGCGCGGCATCCGCCTCGAGGACGACGTGCTGGTGACCGCGTCGGGCGCCGAGATCATGACGCGCGCGATCCCCATCGACGCGGCCGCCATCGAGGCGTGGATGCGCGGTTGAGCGGAGCGCACGGCGCTCGCGATCGGGCGCGAAGTCGGAGCGCGCCGCGCCGCTCGCGGGGGGTGACGTCCGCGCGCGGCTTGGCTAGCAGCACCCCATGCGCAAGCTCCTATCCTCGCTCGCCGTCTCCTCGCTCCTGACGCTGGTCGCCTGCGGCGGCGCCGCCACGCCCGCCCCGGCCACGCCTGCGCCTGCCGGCACGGGCAGCGTCGCCGCGCCCGCCGCCTCGAGCGCCGCGCCGACCTCGGCCGATCTGAAGAAGCCCGGCGAGGCGAAGGTCGGCGACAAGACGACCTGCCCGGTCAGCGGTGAGCAGTTCGTCGTCATGGCCGACTCGCCCAGCGCCGACTACCAAGGGAAGACCTACTACTTCTGCTGCGCGAACTGCGTCGGGAAGTTCAAGGCCGACCCGACGAAGTACGTCCGCTGAGCGGCGAGGTCGAGCTTCGGCACCACGCGCTCGTGACCCGCGGCGTCGAGGCCGCATCTCACCTGGCTGTCGAAATCGGGCGGGAATTGATGCCTCGACGGTGCCGCCAGTGGACGCGGCGGCGAAGATGGTCGAGACCCGTCCGCTTCGTCGAACCCCGCACGCCGTCGCGCGACGGCGTTGCAGAACCGCGAGTGGAGCCGTGAACGTGTCGAGCCCGTCCGAGCGCAACGAAGGTGACGCCCCGCGCGCCGCCGATCCGCCCGAGCCCGTCCGCGACGAAGAGAAGGTGCTCGAGCGAGTGATGAGCTCGCTGCGCGCGCGCACGACCAAGACGGGCAAGCGCGACTACGACGCCGAGCTCATCGCCCTGCGCGACGAGCTCGCCGAGGCGCGCCTCGAGGACGCGCCGCCGCTGCTCGCGCAGATGGAGCGACTGCAGGCCGTGGCCGCGCGCCGAATGGAGGTCACCGACGGCACCCTCGACGCGCGCTCGCCGTACTTCGCGCACATGCGCCTGCGCGAGAACGGCAAGTTGCGCGACGTCTGCCTCGGTCGCGCGACCTACCTCGATCCCGAGCACGGCGTGCGGGTCGTCGACTGGCGCAACGCGCCGGTGAGCCGCATCTACTACCGCTACGCCGAGGGGGATCCCTACGAGGAGCTCTTCGGTGACAAGGAGGTCGAGGGGGAGGTCCTCGTGCGCCGCGACGTGACGATCGCGAGCGGCCGCCTGGTGCGCGTCGGCGCCGCGCAGGCCACCTACGCGCGCCGCACCGACGGCAGCTGGCGCACACTCTCGCTGCGATCGACGCGCCTCTCGGGCGGGCAGGGCACGGCGGTGCTCCCCGACTCCGAGCACGGCCAAGCCCGCGGAGTGCTCGGCGAGGGGCACGGCGAGGAGGGGGTGGGGCGCCGCGATCGGTTCCTCCCCGAGATCGCCGCGCTGCTCGATCCCAAGCAGTTCGAGGCGATTTCGCGCCCCGCGGCGGGCGTGGTCGTGATCCAAGGGGGCGCCGGCAGCGGCAAGACCACCGTCGGGCTGCACCGCATCGCGTATCTCGCCTACCAAGCGCCCAAGCGCTTCACCCCCGAGCGCGTCCTCGTCGTCGTGCCGAACCGCGCGCTCGCGAGCTACACCTCGCGCGTGCTGCCGTCGCTCGACGTCCCCGACGTGACCGTCGTGGTGATGTCGGAGTGGCAGCGCGAGGCGCGCGTGCGGGCGTTCCCGACGCTGCCGTCGAGGGTGAGCGAGGAGACGCCGCTCGCCGCCATGAAGCTGAAGCGACACCCGACGCTGCTGATGGAGCTCGAGCTCCGCGTCGATCGCCTCGCGGCCGAGCTCGACGCGGAGCTGCGCGGGGTGTGCGCGAAGGCGCCGCCGGCCATCGCCGCGCCGGTGCTGCGCGCCTGGGAGGCGCTCGCCAATGGCGCGCTGCACGGGCGCGCCCTGGGGGTGCGCCGTTGGCTCCAAGGGGCGGTGCCGATCCCGGGGCTCGAGCCGCCGCCCGACGGCGCCGCGCGGGTGCCGATCGAGCAGGCGCTCGTGCGCGTCGCGCGCCGCGCGAGGGACGTGCTCACGGTCTGGGCCGATCTGCTGACCGACCGCCCCGCGCTCGCCGCCCTCGTCGGGCAAGCGTCCCCTTCCGGGCTCGCGCCGCTCACGGCCGGCGACGTCGAGCTCGCCTTCCGCTGGTGCACGCGCCGCTGCGAGGCGGTGCTGGGCGTCGCGCAGGGCACGCTCGAAGATCGCGAGAAGCAGCGGCTGCGCGCCAAAGAGAAGGAGGCGCGCGAGCAGCTCGAGCAGCAGGAGCCTTTCGGCGGCGCGGCCGTCGATGAGGCCGCCGCGCGCGCGATCGACCAAGAGGACCTCAGCCCGCGTCGCCACAAGGGGGACGAGGTCGAGCACCGCGCGGCCTACCGCGACGACGACGATCACGGACCGTCCGACGAGGATCGGTTCCGCTCCGTCGACGGCCGCAGCGAGGCCGAGGAGGAGGAGGCCGAGAACGCCCTCGACGCCGAGGACGACGCGCTCTTGCTGCGGCTGCACCAGCGCATGCGCGGCCCGCTGCACGGCAAGGGTAAGGCGCCGCTCGCCTACGAGCACGTGTTCGTCGACGAGGTGCAGGACTGCGCGTCGATCGACCTCGCGGTGCTCGTCGAGTGCACCCACCTCGTCGGCGGCGAGCGCTCGATGACGCTCGCGGGCGACACCGCGCAGCGCCTCACGCTCGACACCGGGCTCGGGCAGTTCGCCCCCGCGCTCGAGCAGCTCGGGCTGCCGCACGTGGAGGTCGAGCCGCTGCAGATCGGCTACCGCTCGACGCGGCAGGTGCTCGAGCTCGCGCGCGAGATCCTCGGGCCGCTCGCGCCCGCGACGCCCCCCGTCGCGCCGCGCGAAGGGGCGCCGGTCGAGACGCACAGCTTCGGCGATCAGGGGGCGGCCGCCGCGTTCCTCGCCGCGGGCCTACGCGACCTCGCGCTGCGCGAGCCGCTCGCGAGCGTCGCCCTGGTCACGCGCCACGCGTGGCAGGCCGACGTCTACTACGACGTGCTCTCGCGCGCGGAGATCCCGAACCTGCGTCGCGTGCGCGATCAGGATTTCGCCTTCCGCGCTGGGGTCGATCTCACCGACGTGCGCCAGGTGAAGGGGCTCGAGTGGGACTACGTGGTGCTGCTCGACGTCAACGCGCAGAGCTACGGCAACGAGGACGAGGCGCGCCACCTCCTGCACATCGCGGCCACGCGCGCCGCGCACCAGCTCTGGCTCGTCGCCACGGGCGATCCGTCGCCGCTGGTCACGCGCTGGGAGGTGTAGCCGGCGTCACGCCGACGCGATGCGCGCCGCGACGGCGTGCGCGCCGACCCGCATCGCCGCCGCGAACGCGCGCGCGCTCGGGCGCTTCTGCGGATCGACCGCCAGCGCGGCGTCGATGGTGACGACGAGCGCCGCCGGCAGCTTCGGCAGCTTGGTCGCGATGCTCGGCGCCTCGCGCACCGTCGCGTCCCCGGTGCGCCGCTCGGGGAACGGCACGTCGCGCGTGAGCAGGAGCCAGGCGATCACGCCGAGCGCGTAGAGGTCCGCCGCGGCGCGCGCGTGCTTGGCGCCGCGTAGCACCTCGGGCGCCATGTAGAGCGGCGTGCCCATGACCACGCCGGTGCGCGTCAGCGGGGTCGCCGCGCGCCGCACCGCCTCGCCCGACGGGGTCGACGCCGAGATCGCCGCGAGCTTCGGGCCGATCGCGCGCGCGCCGGAGGTCTGCGCGTCGGCGGCCTCGCGATTGGTCGTCTCCTCCGGGGCGGGCGGCAGCGCGTGGCGGGCAACCGGGATCGCCGCGGCTGTCGGAGCGTCGCGCACGGGCTCCTCGCGGCGATCGGCGAGCGTCGCATCCTCGTCTTCGGGCGCGCCGAGCATCGCGATGCCGAAGTCGGCGATCTTCACCTCCGGCGCGCCGTCGCCGTTGCGCACGAGCACGTTCGCGGGCTTCAGATCGCGGTGCACCACGCCGGCCTCGTGGATGGCGGCGATGCCCTCGGCGATCTGCGCGAGCACCTCGCGCGCGAACGGCTCGTCGCCGAAGCGATCGCGCAGCTCCGAGAGCGGCACGCCGTCGACGAGCTCCATCACCAAGAAGAGGAACCCCTCCTCGTCGACGTCCAGATCGGCGATGCCGACGACGTGCGGATGCTGGATCTGCGCGGCGATCTGCGCCTCGCGCGCGAAGCGAGCGAGCGCGATCGCGTCCTGGCGCGAGTGCAGGATCTTCAGCGCGAAGGGGTGCTCGTCGCTCATGCGCACCACGTGGTAGACCGCGCCCATGCCGCCGGAGCCGAGCGGCCTGACCACGCGATAGCGCCCCGCGACGGTGCTCCCGTCTTCGAGCGCCACCAGGCCGCCGTGCCGCGCGCCGACCCGCGCGAGCGCGTCGGCGAGCTGCGACGATCGCGCGGCGATCTGCCGCTGCAGCTCGAGGTTCAGCGTCTCGTTCTCGCGGTTCGTCGCCTCGAGCGCCACCACCCGGGCGGCGAGCTCGCCCGACAGCGCCTCGGCCTGCTGCAGCGTGCGCAAGTGCTCGCGGCTGAGCGCGGCGATGCGCATGACGCACACGACGCTGAGCGCGACGCTGCCCGCGTACAGCCCCTCGAAGCGCTCGCCGAAGCCGAGCCACGTGAGGCAGTCGACCGAGCCGAAGACGCCGGCTATCGGCCAGGCGAGCGTGACCCAGTAGACGTTGCGCGGGCGAGGCTTCTCGCGCGAGAGGCGGAAGGCGAGCCACGCTTGGTACCAGGCGCTGGCCGCCACCGCGAAGACTGCGATCGGGGCGAGCACGCGCGTGGTGGTGAACGGCCCCATGACGGCGAGCGCGAAGGCGGCGAAGCCGAGCCAGGAGAGCAGCGCGAGCCGGTAGGGGAAGCGGATGCCGTAGTAGGCGTGCACGAAGCACATCGAGCACACCGCGCCGAGCCCGAGCTGCACCGACAGCACCGCGCCGTCGGCGGTGCCGAAGATCGGCTGCGTGTAGCCGCTCGCGTAGGCGGGG
>JAJXTK010000093.1 GCA_021783935.1 Myxococcales bacterium
TGCGCAAGAGCACGCGCGCGTCGGGCGCCCCCTTCGGGGGCTTCACCCAAAAGGTGTCCTGCATGTCGACGGCGGGGTGATCGGGGGGGAAGCCGAGCTTGGTGAAGTTGTTCTCCTCGAGCTCGACCTGGGGCCCCTCGGCGACGGCGAACCCCATCTCGCGGAAGCAGTCGAGGATGTCCTCGCGCACCTGCGTGACCGGGTGGAGGTGGCCGCGCGGCGCCGCGCGCCCTGGCAGCGTGAAGTCGAACGGCGGCGCGTGCAGCTCGGCCTCGCGCGCGGCCCGGTGCAGCTCGGCGAGGCGCGCCTCGAAGGCGCTCTCGACCGCGCTCTTCATCGTGTTCACGCGCTGGCCGGCGGCCTTGCGCTCGTTCGTCGGGATCTTCCCCATCTCCTTGAGCGCCGCGGTGAGCGCGCCGTTGCGCCCGAGCAAGCGCGCGTTCGCCTCGCGCAGCGCCTGCTCGTCCGAGGCCTTGGCGAAGTCGTCGCGATAGCGGGCCTCGACGTCGGCGAGGGCGAGGTCGATCGCGTTCGGCTGGGTGGTCATCGCGGGGGATTCGCGCTGTTTGGGGGCGAGGCGTCAAGGTCGGGGCGGCCTGGCGCTCGGCGGCGGCTGCGTTTTCGGCGTCTGCGGGCGCACCGGCCACGGCCCGCGCGACCCCGACCGATCCGCCGACGGGCGGATCGCGGCGCGTCCGCGATATGTCGGCGTCGTCGAGGAGGCGCCGCGCGCGGCGCTACGCCGGGCTCTGCAGCACGTCCACCAGCGACTCGCGGCTGCGCGGCGGCAACGAGCTCGCGTGCGTGGCCGGCCGGGCCGCGGAGAGGCCGCGCGCCTCGGCGAGGACCTGCCCGCACTGCTCCTCGACCTCGGCCGACGCGCGCTCGAAGTCGGCGAGGCGCCCGATGTCGAGCCAATACCCGCGGAACGGATAGCCGACGACCTTCTCGCCGCCTGCGATGGTCTCGCGAACCAGATCGGGGAAGTCCAGGCGCTCGCGCCGGTGAATCGATCGGTGCACCGACGGGCTCACGACGTAGATGCCCATGCTGACCTGATATTCGTACTCCGGCTTCTCCTCGTACGCGACGACCCGTCGATCCGTGGGGTCGAGCTTCAGCACGCCGAGGTCGATCTTGACGTGCTTCGGGTAGAGCCCGACGGTGAGCGCGGCGGAGCTCGCCTCGTGGAAGCGGATCATCGCCCCATAGTCGAGCGTGCTGAGCAGGTCGGCGTTCATCACCAGGAGCGGCTCGTTCAGGGGCGTCACGAGCGACAGCGGGCCTGCCGTGCCGAGCGGCCCGGTCTCGAGCGAGTACGAGATGTGGAGGCCGTAGCGTCGACCATCGCCGAAGTACGAGGCGATGAGGCGGGCGAGGTGCCCCACGCAGAGCGTGACTTGCGTGCACCCGTGCCGCCGGAGCTGCAGGAGGATCAGCTCGAGGATGGGAGCGCCACCGACCGGCATCAGCGGCTTCGGAAGCACGCTCGTATAGGGCGCCAAGCGAGTCCCCAAGCCACCTGCGAGTATCGCGGCCTGCATCTTCAACTCCACCTTTCTTCGCGCTCCGAGCGGCCTCTCGGCCAGCTGGAAGTGGGGCGCCGAGGGCAGCGCTCGTCGGCACGAACGCGGGACTTCAGGTCACGGACACGCCGTCGAAATGGACACCGAGGCGCCGCCCCTCACCGTCACGTACGACACGCTCTGGCCGCCGTAGATCTCGGTCTTGGGCCCGGTGAGGACCCCGGTGACCGGCACCGTCGCCGATTGCGCCGTGGAGAGGACGAGCGTGCAGCCGGTGGCGCCGGCGACCAAGGTGCCGGCCGCGCCGGACGCGTCGTACGCCATTCGGTCCTTCATCTTGCCCCCGATCGCGCTCTGCCTGAGATAGCGAACGGGGAGCGAGTAGAACCGGAAGTACTTGTCGAGGGTGGCGTCGATGAGGCTTCCGAGCAGCGAGTGGACGCCGTCGAAGGCTCGCAGGTTCGACTGGTGGAACATTCGCGGGTCGTCCGACCAGCTGATCAGATCGCGCAGCCACATGTCGGACTCGAAATCGAGGATCTCGGCGTACGACAGGTCGTGGTCCCAGTACGGGATCAGGCCTCCAGGGGCATAGAAGTGATTGTACTCCGACACCCACTCTTCGGGCGTGGTCACGTTGTAGAAGAGGTTGTCCGGCCGGCGCGGGACGATGAAGAGCCCCGGCTCGATAGAGCTCCATTGCCCTTCATTCGGGGCTGGATTATCCCATCCAGGTTGCGACGTGTCGGAGACCACATAGCGAATCCCGAAGTCGTACGCAGCAGCCTGGAAGGCGAGGTTGTACAGCCCGGACACGTCGGGCTGCACCAGCGCGGTCGAGTCGTAGTTCTGCAAGGCGAGGGTCTTGTTGGCGACCTTCCTGTTCAGCTGCAGCTCGGTGGTCGTATCGGCGTACGTGATCGCGTCCAGGTTCGCGTGGTCGTAGGTGTGAGTGATCCAGTTGAACGGGGCGCTCCTCTGCTTGACCGCGGGCGTGAGGGTGTCGGACGGGTAGATCCCAGTGGCCCCTTCGCCGTTGAACGCGAACTCGAGCGTGAGCATCGGAACCCGGTTGCGCACCTGGTTGTCCCAGGCGATTAGCGCGCGGTAGTCGCTCCCCGAAATTCGATACGTCAGGCCGGTCGTGTCGGTCAGGGCGTTGACGTCCCAGGTGTCGTCCTCGATCAGCACGTCGTCGACCTGAGGCGCCATGTTGATGTGCCGCTCGCCGAGGAACAGCCCCCGCGTGACCCAGTTGATGATCCCGTACGAGAAGAACATCGAGTGCAGCAGGTACGGGCTGTTCGCGGTCGTCACCGTCAGGTTCTGGCGGCCGTCGGCGTAGTTCGCCACCGACGCGATCGCGTACTGGCCGTCGGTGGTCGTCAGCAGCGGCGTGGTCGTCGCGTCGGTCGGCGTGGCCAGGTACGTCCAGGCATAGCGGATGTCGAAGATGCCGTTGGGCGCGAGGTCCGGAAAGACCTGCTGGCCCGCGCTCGTGAGCTGCACGCTCAACGGAGCGGTCGTGGTGTCTTGGTAGGTGACGAGGTTCAACCCGTAGGTGCTCGGTGGGCCGTAGGGCGACGTGTACGAGGTCACCTGGCGGACGCCGAAAGTTCTCTCGTAATCCCACAGCGTGCTCCACTCGGCGTCGTCGAACGCGCTCGTCCACTGCACCGTGGCTGTGTCGTAGTACTCGAGGTCGCCGGTCGCGAGGATGACCCCCTGGTAGAAGCCGTGGTTCCCCGAGGCGAGCATGCCCGCGACGAGCGGCGTCTGCGTGGCGATGAGCGAGTCGAAGGGGATGCCGATGCGGCGCAGGAAGGTCGTGACCGCGGCGTAGTCGGTCTCCGTGCCGTCGGCCGAGATCACGAGCAACTTCAGGTCGAGCTGCTGCCCCGTACCCGGGATCGGCGTCGACCCCCTCGGCACTGGCGGGGTGGGCGCCGTCGGCGACGGCAATCGCGCGCTCGGAATGACGACGGGGTGCAGCGGGCTCGTCTTCATGCGCTGCGGCGCCGGGGGCGCGAGCGTCACCTCGTGGTGCGCCGACGTCATCCGCGACGGCGGGGACGAGACGCTCCCGCTCCCATCCGGGGCAGGGCCGCACGCCACGGGCGCTCCGACGCTCAGCAGGAGGACCAAGAGCGCTCCGAGCCGGCGAGGGAGCCTCGCCTTCGGCGACCGGCGTCCGAAAAGCCTGCTGTAGTGCTGCGCGGCACGCCCGCTTCCGTCGAACTTACGCATGCATGCACCCTCCGTTTCGGGGTCGCAGACGTGAGGTACTGGAGTGACCGACGGCCGACGCCTGGCGCTCCGCCCCCTTCGCGTCGGAGGTGCATCAGACCTCGGCGGAACGGAGCCAGCGCATGACGGCGGATCGGTGTCGGGGTCGCCTGCGGGTCACGATGGTGACCGAGGGGACCTACCCGTTCTCGTTCGGTGGGGTCGCCAACTGGTGCGACCTTCTCGTTCGCGAGCTCGACGAGGTTCAATTCGACGTCGTCGCCATCGTGGGCGACGCCGACCTCCAGGAGTCGTATCGACCACCTGCAAACGTCGTGCGGGTCGAGCGAGTGCCGCTCTGGGGCATTCGAGAGGCGCTCGAGTGTCAACGGGACCTCTCCTTCGCGGCGCTGCGCCGGCGGCGGAGCGCGACGACGGAAGCTCTCTTGGAGACGCGCTTCGTACCCCACTTGGAGGTCTTTCTCAGGCAGTTGTACCTGGGAGGCGACGTCGCAGAGCTGCGGTCCGCCTTCGGTGCGATGTGTGACCACTTTCGTCACGCCGACCTCGACGGAACGTTCCGCAGTCGGGCGGTCTGGAACGCCTTTCTGCACGCGGCCCAAGCGAACTTCGCGGAATCTGCCCGGCGCGCGGGATACGACGCGTCCCCCTACTCTCTGGCGGATCTCACCGACAGCCTATCTCTCCTCTATCGGTGGCTCATGCCATTGGCCGCTCCGAGGCTGCCGGCGGACCTCGTACACGCCGTCTCGGGGGGCCTGAGCGCCCTCGTGGGAGTCGCGGCCAAGCTGCTCGACGGGACGCCGTTCCTGCTCACCGAGCACGGCATCTACCTGCGCGAACGCTACCTGGGCGCGATCGGGTCCTCCGAAAGCCTGTTCGTGAAGATGTTCAGCCTCTCTTTCATGCGCCTCGTCACCGGCCTGAGCTACGCGCAGGCGGACGTCGTCGCCCCCGGCAGCAAGTACAACCAGCAGTGGGAGAGGGCGCTCGGAGCCCCCCAAGGCCGCCTGCAGACGATCTACAACGGCGTCGACCCCGGGAGCTTTTCGCCCGAGCCGAAGCCCGAAGGCACCCCTCCGACGGTCGTCTCTCTCGGCCGCATCACGCCGATCAAGGACATCCTCACGCTGCTGCGTGCGGCCGCCCTCGTGAAGCGTCGGCGACCCGACGTAGTGTTCCGCGTCTACGGCAAGGCCCCCGCCGGCGACGAGGGCTACTTCGAGGACTGCCTCGCGCTGGTTCGCGAGCTGCGGCTCGAGAACGAGGTCTCGTTCGCCGGTCACGCTCCGAGCGTGCAGGCGGCCTATCGCGATGCCGACGTCGTCGTCCTCTCCAGCATCTCCGAGGGCTTTCCCTACAGCATCGTCGAGGCTCTTCTCTGCGGGCGGCCGGTCGTCGCGTCGGCTGTCGGCGGCGTCTCCGAGGCCATCGATGGGTGCGGCATCGCCGTCGAGCCGCGCAATCCCGCGGAGCTGGCGGAGGCGATCGTGGCGCTGATGAACGACCCCGAGCGCCGCGCCGCGCTCGGCCTCCAGGCGAGGGCGCGAGCTGCGCGCGAGTTCAACCTCGCGCAGTGCTCGGACGGCTATCGCGCGCTGTATGCGCGGCTCGCGGCCGGGTCGAACGAATCAAGCGCGACGTCCTCGGAGCCCGACGCGCGCTCGCCTCAGAAGAGCCATCCCAGCGCGGCGTCGAGACGCGTCTGATGGTACTCGGGCGAGCCGACGTAGCCGACGGAAATGCTCAACAGCACGTGGCGCGCGAGCTCCGCTTTGAGCAGCGCTCCCGGTCGGGCCGCGACGAGGGATCCCTGCTTGATCACGCCGATCTGGGCCTCGGCGACGATCGCTCTCGGGAGTGAGTAGCGCACGACGAGATCGGAGCCGTAGGTCCAGGGCTCGGTCGGGGTGAAGTAGGGCATCGCGTCGGGATAGGCATCCCTGTATCGGTCGTACTGCGCGAAGATTCGCGGCTCCAGCTGCAGCGCGCCTGTGTTGTGGACGCCGGCGATCAGCACGCCGCGGGTTCGCTGGTTGCCGTCGTTGATCCACGTGAGCGCGAGCTCACTGGAGAAGAACAGCCACCGCGCGGCCTCGGCGTACAGGATGCAACCCGGGCCCGTGGCGGTGAGGTTCTCGCGCACGGCCTCCAAGCTGACTCGGTGTCTGTCGTGCTGGAGGAACACTCGGCCGAACAGCCACCCACCGATCGAGAGCTGCGCGCCGGCGCCGACGATCGGGGTGCGATGGCCGGCGGCGTCCGCCTCCGCGCCGACCCAGAGCTCCGGCCAAACCGAGTTCCACGCCTCGATGCGCAGGCGCGCTTGCGCGCCGTAGGTCGTGAGCTGGTCTCTGGGGGCCTCGCTCGGCGCGCCGGCGGACGGCGGCGCGGGCGCGAGGCGCTGACGCCAGACCCCCAGCTCCGCGCGCAACGAGAGCACGAGGCGGGAGGGCAAAGGCGACGTCGCCGCGACCGCAGTGCCGGTGAACGCGTTGTCGAAGTTGTCCGCCCACGCGACGAGCTCGCCGCGCCAGTCCGTCGGGTGGTCGTGTCGAAGCGCCTCCTGTCGCTCCTCGAGCTTCTCGGAGGGCCGCTCCAGCCGAGCGATGGCCCGATACTGATCGCGGGCTTCGCGCCAGTGAACGCTCCAGTGGGTCAGGTCCGCCAGTATCCACCTCGGTCGCGGATCTTCAGGAACGACCTCGATCCAGCGTCGGAGCGCCGCTTGCGCCTCCTCGCTCCGCTTCTGGTCGAGCAACACCCACGTGGCGACTTCGAGCGCCACTGGATCGCGCTCCCCCGGGCGCGCCAGCAGCCACTCGACGTGAGGAAGAGCGTCGTTGGTTCTCTTCGCCCAAAGAAGCCTCTGGGCGAGGTTCAGGCGCAGCGTGCGGTCCTCGGGCGAGAGCGCCACCAAGTGCTGGAGCGCCTCGATGGCCGCCGAGGCGCTGGCGGGCTCCTGAGAGGCCCACCCGGCGACCTTGAAGACCTGCTCCCAGGCCCCCTTGTCGTCGACCAGGCGCCTCGCGCGGGCGAGCGCGAGAGGCAGCGCTCCCGCGACGTCCCCCTGCGCGAGCAGCGCTGCGATGCGGTCCTGGTCCTGATCGCCCCACACCGGCCGGGACGTCGCGAGCATCACACCGACGACGAGAGAGCGCGCGAGCCTTGCGTGGTGAGCGCGACGCGGCCGAGCTGGCACGGAGGGCGAGTCGGGCATATGGGAGCGTCTCAGATGCACAGCGCAGAGCGACTGTGGCTCGCGCGCTGTCTGCGACGCGGCGCGAGTCGCCCCCTCGTGCGCCAATCGGCCGCGGACGTTCGGAGGCTCTCGACCATGGATGTCGAGCAGGTCGAGCAGGTCGCGCAGGTCGCGCAGGTCGCGCAGGTCGCACGGGCCGCATCGGTCTCGGCGGCCGGCGACGATCGGCTGTCGGCGCTCGTGCACGAGGTGCGCGCTCGGCTCCATCGTCCTACCGACCCGCTGGAGATCGCCGCGCTTCTCGAGTCGCTCGGCATCACCAGCGAAGTGGCGGCGCGTCGGCACGGCGCGCGCGACGTTTTCGATCTCGCGGAGCAGATCTGGAAGGCGTGGAAGCGGGCCCCCTGGCCAGCACCGGCCCCCGCCCCGCAGCCGATCGCGCGCCCCCCGTGGCGCGAGCTGATCGGCGACTACGCGCGCGGCCTTCTGACCCTCGCGACGATCGCGCTCCTCTTCTCGATCACGGAGGCCTTTCGTCACGCGGCGCCGTGGACCGCCCGAGACGTCCTCGCTTTGAGCCTCGGGCTGACGGGCAGTCAGCTCGTGACCAACGGCTTCATCCAGGGCGCGAGCCGGCGCGGGGTGATCTACCTCAGTCGCGGGCAGGGGCGCGCGGCGAGCCGCTTCCTGCGCAGCGCCCTCGTGCCGCCGGCGATCGCCTTGGTGGTCGTCGGCGTGCTCGCGGCCTCGGGCGCGCTCCGCCTTGCGCTGTTCGACGGCTACCAGCTCGCCATCTTCGTCGCGTCGTTCGCGGGCTTCGGCGTTCTCTGGTTGCTGTACGCGGTCTTGTCGCTGCTTCAGACCCCGGGCTCGTTCGCGCTCGGGCTCGCGATGGGGCTCGCCTCGGGGCTCGTCGTCCACTGGCTGGGGGGCGTCGTCTTCGGCCCCACGACTTCGCTCGCGACGCCCACGCTCGTCGGCGCGCTCGCAGGCGTCTCGTGGATGGCGCTCGCTGCGCGGCGCGCGTTTCGACGCGTGGCCATCGGGTCGCCGACGCGCGCCCCGACTCTCCCGGCGACGTCCTATTTACTTCACGAGGCGATTCCCTATTTCGTCTACGGAACGGTGTACATGACGTTCGTGTTTCTCCCGCATGTGATCGGATGGGTCGGCTCGACGAGCCCAGGCCAGACGCGCCTCGACGCGGTGGGGGTGCTGGAGGTCGGCCTCACCGTCTCGCTGGTGCCGATGCTCGGCGTCGAGGGGGTCGCCGAGCGCTCCGTGCGGCTGTTCTGGGGGCACGCGAGGGCGAGCCTCGTCGGCACCCCGGCCGAGCGACCGCACGAGTTCGCGCGAGCGCTGAAGGCGTTCTTCTACCGACGAATGCGCCTCTATCTCGCCTCGCTCGCCGCCTCCACGCTGGTCGCGGCGGCGGTGTTTCGGCTCTGGCTTCACGGCGGCGTCTTGCTTCAGACGCTCGCAGTGCGGAGCTTGCCCGACGAGCTCGAGCGCGTGTGTCTCGCGGGCCTGCTCGGCTACTTCTTTCTCGGGTGGAGCATGTACAACTGCATGTTCTGCGTCACGCTCGCGCGCCCGCAGATGGCGACCCGCGCGCTGCTCTGGAGCCTCGCGGCGCTGGTCGCGGTCGGCCTTCCGCTCAGCATCTTCGGCCACTACAGCCTCGCGCCGGCCGCCTTCGTGCTCGGCGCGGTGGTCCTCGCGATCCTCAGCCTCACCTCGGCCCATCGCATGCTTGGCGCGGCCGAC
Source organism: Myxococcales bacterium (assembly GCA_021783935.1). Classification (GTDB taxonomy): domain Bacteria; phylum Myxococcota_A; class Polyangia; order Polyangiales; family JADJMO01; genus CAIXWQ01. The sequence goes on from JAJXTK010000093.1 coordinate 8,743, forward strand.
TACTACTACTTCTCGTCGTTCTAGCGCCGTCGTGGCGGCGAGCTTCGTCGCACACGCCGAGCACACGGAGGTGCATCGCCCTCCCCCCGCTCTCTCGAGACCCAAGGACCATGTCGACGCGCTTGGGACCTGTTCGAAGCTACGCCTGCTACTACGGCGCGGGGCAGCTCGCCGCGCTCGCGCGACGCTCGTTGGTCATCCTCCAGCCAGGCCACTACGGCCCAAGCGACCTCGCGGAGCTTCGGGCCGCAGGCACGCGTGCGCTCGCCTACCTGTCGCTCGGCGAGACTGCGTCGGCGGGGCCCGAGACGCCGTGGCTGCTTCGCGATGGCGCGAATGGCCTCGCGACGAACGCGGAGTGGGGCACCCATTACATCGACATGCGAAGCGAGGCGTTCGCGCGCGAGCAGCTCGAAGAGGTGATTCCGGCGGTGCTCGGGCGCGGCTTCGACGGCCTCTTCCTCGACGGGCTCGACGCGCAGGACCGCTTTCCAATGCTGCGCGACGCCGCCGTCGCACTCGTGAGGTCCATTCGCGGCCGGCTCCCGGACGCGGTCCTCGTGGCCAATCGCGCCTTCACAATCCTCGACCGAATCGTCGACTCTCTCGACGGCGTGATGTTCGAGTCCTTCACGAGCTACTGCCGAGCGGGTCGCTACTACGACTGGAGCGACGGCGACCTCGCGTGGAGCGAAGAGAGAGCGCGCGCCCTTCGCACGCTCTGCCCGTCGCTCCTCGTCCTCGCCCTCGATTACGCTCACCCCGACGACCGGGCGCGCATCGCCGCGAGCGTCGGGCGCGCGCGCGCGCACGGATTCGTCCCCTACGTCGGCACGATGGCGCTCGATCGGCTCGGCCCGGAGCTCTGAGCGGCGCTCACGCGAGGTCGCGGTCGGCCGACACGCGGGCTCGCCAGTGGTCGAGCAGATCGGCGAGGGCTCGCTCGAGCGAGATCTCGGGGCGCCAGCCGGTGTCGGAGGTGAGCTTGGCCGCGCTGCCGACGCTGCGGGGCACGTCGTCGCGGCGGAGCCTTGAAGGGTCGACCTCGATCCGAAAGGAGCTGCGCGCGAGGCCGGTGAGCAGGTCGAGCACGCCCCGCAGCGAGGTCGCCCGTCCGGAGCACACGTTGTACGGCGTCCCCGGAGTGCCGCGCGTGACGATCGCTCGATAGGCGCGCACGACGTCGCGGATGTCGAGGAAGTCCCGCTCGGACTCGGTGTTGCCGACCCGCACGACCGGCGGCTGCAGTCCGAGCTCGATCGAGGCGATCTGTCGCGCGACGCTGGAGCAGGCCATGGAGGTCGGCTCGCCGAGCCCGAGCAGATTGAAGGGTCTGGCGATGTAGACCTGCGCCCCCGCGCCGAGCGCAAAGGCCTGCGCTCGCAGCGTCTGGCCCGCCTTGCTCAGCCCGTAGGCCGTCAAGGGGCGCAGCGGCTGCTGCTCGGTGACCGGCAGCTCCTCGTCGCGAATCGCTCCATATTCCGACGCCGACCCGGGGACGAGCACCCGGGTGGCCGGCGAGATGCGCGTGATCGTCTGCAGGAGCACGTTCGTGGCGACGACGTTGGCCGCCAGGAGCTCCGACAGGTCGTCGGAGCGCGTGAGGGCGGCGAGGTGGAACAGATGGGTCGGTCGGACGTCGCGGACCACGGCCTCGACGAACGACGGCTCGCGGAGGTCTCCTGCGATCGCCCTGTAGGCGGCGTTCGTCACGCCGCGCTCGACGGCGGGCGCTCGATCGACGCCGAACACCTCTGCGCCGTCGGCCAGCAGCAGGCGCGCGAGGTGGGGCCCGGTGAAGCCGCTGGCGCCGGTGATGACGGCCCGCCGAATGGCGCCGGCGGCGGCGCGCTCCGAGAGGTCGGGGCTCGCTGAAGTCATCGCTCTTGCCCGATCTCTGCTCAGATGGCGTAGGCGCGACTCTGGTATTGATCGAGGTGCTTCGAAATCCACTCGATCGTTTCCGTGAGCCCGCTCTCGAGCGTGTGCTTGGGCTCCCACCCGGTGAGTCGACTGGCCTTTTCGTGGTTGCAAAGGAGCCGCATCACCTCGCTCTTGGCGGGGCGCAGCCGCACGTCGTCTTGCTCGACAGGGAGGCTGCGCCCGAGAATGCTCTGCACGAGCTCCACGACCCGGCCGACGCTCACCTCCACCCCCGTTCCGAGATTCACCACCTCGCCGACGCACGCAGGGGTCGCTGCGCACCGGACGAAGCCGTCGACGGTGTCGCGCACGAAGGTGAAGTCGCGCTTGGGCTCCAGCGAGCCGAGCCGGATGCGATCGCAGGTCAGAGCTTGGGTGATGATCGTCGGAATGACGGCCCGCGTGGACTGGCGCGGGCCGAAGGTGTTGAACGGGCGCACGGTCACGACGGGCACCCCGAATGACCGGTAGTAGCACTCGCCGAGCTTGTCGCTTCCGATCTTGCTCGCGGAGTAGGGAGACTGCCCCTGGAGCGGGTGAACCTCGTCGATGGGCCCATAGATCGCCGTCCCGTAGACCTCGCTGGTCGACGTAATCACGACGCGAGGCGTGCGGGCGTCGCGCACGGCTTCGAGCACGTTGAGTGTCCCGAGCACGTTGGTCTGAACGACGTCCGTGGGGCTCGTGTACGAGTATGGAATGCCAATCAGCGCAGCCAGGTGGAAGACGACCTCGGCGCCGTCGACGAGCTCGCGGACGGCGCGGGGCTCGCGGATGTCCCCCGCGAGGACCTCGAGCTTGCCGACGACCTGCGTCGGCAACGAGCGCAGGTGCCCCCAGTCGTTGCGGGAGTTGTAGTGCACCAGAGCTTTGACCCGAGCACCTTCCTCGACGAGCCGCGTCGCGAGGTGACTGCCGACGAATCCGCCCGCGCCGGTCACGGCGACGCGGAGATCTCGCCAGGAGCCGATCGCGTCGCTCGCGCTCAATCGAGTCATGATTCCTCCCTGGCACGTGCGGCTCTGATGCGAGCGCGCGGCGCGTGTTGTGGACCGAGCGCGGCTCGAGCGCGCCGGGGCGCGGGGGCGACCCCGTCGGGAGGATTGGCACGCGGCGATCCTCGGCTCGCAGGGCGAGGGGGCGGGAGACAGGTCCTCGGCCGCGGTCGCTCTGCGCATCGGCGTCGTCTTCGCGCCCGGGTGCGCGCCGTTCGCGGCGCGAACAACCGCGTCATCGCGTCGTTCTTCGGGGTTTTTGCCCCGCTGCGCCCCCCCGATGACGCGCCTCGACGCGGGCCTCCCGGCGGCGAGCGCGCCCGCTAGCGCGTGATCCGCGGCGGGTACTCGAGCCGCCAGCGGCGATCGGTCGCGCGGTCCCAAATCTCGAGCTTGTTCGGGCGGTCGCTGTCGGGGATGCGCACCTTCACGGTGGTGACGAGGCCGCGGGCGTACATGTCGCTCGCGTAGTCGTCGTCGGAGATCAGCGGGAAATCGAAGCGGACGCGCTCGACGAGGGTGGGCCCCGAGTAGAGCTCCGCCGCGAAGCGCCCGAAGCGCCGCACCGCCGCCTGCTTGGTCGCGAGCTTCTCGCGCGCGATCTCGTCGACCGTGATCGACCCGCGGCGGAACGTCACGGTGAGCACGAAGAAGGCGTCGCTCTGCAGCGGCACCGGGTCGGGGGCGATCGGGCGTTCGGCGTCGGCGAAGTAGCCCTGGGCGCGGTAGGACGCCTCGGCCGGCGCGGCGACGTCGGCCTTGGCGTTCGGCCTCGCGTCCGAGCGCGCGGCGCCTCGCGCGGCGAGCAGCGCGTCGGCGACCTCGCCGGCGCCGTCGCCGGCCGCGGCGCGCGCGGCGTCGATCGCCGCGGGGGCCGAGGCGGCCTCGCCGGAAGGGAGGCACAAGAGCGCGATCGTGGCCGAGAGCGGCGTCAGCGCGGCGAGCGCGCGGATCGCCAAGGTGCGGGCACCGATCAGACCTCGCATGTCGTGGCCTCGCTCAGAGCTTCCCCCGTCCCGGGGTCGAGGTCGAGGGCGCGCGCCAGATCGACCAGATCCTCGGGGATCGGCGCGACGATCTCGACCGCCGGCTCCCCGCGCGCCAGCGAGACGCGCACGCGGGCGCAGTGCAGCGCGATGCGCCCGAGCTTGCGGACGCTGCCGCGCGCCGAGACGAGCCGCCGCTCGCCGCCGTACGCGGCGTCGCCGAGCAGCGGCGCACCCGCGTGGGCGGCGTGCACCCGGATCTGGTGCGTGCGCCCGGTGACCGGCGCGACCGCGAGCAGCAGGCTCCGGCCGTCCGGGCCGCGACGCACCACGCGATAGCGCGTCTCGGCGGCGATGGCGTCGTCCTCGGGGCGCGGCGCGGGCACCGCGCGCCGCAGCCGCGGGTCCCTGGCGCGCGCGATCGGCCACGCCCATCCCCCCGCGTCCGTGAGCGCGCCGCGCGCGAGGGCGACGTAGCGGCGCTCGTAGCGCCCGTCGGCGCGCGCCTCGGCGAGCGCGCGCGCGGTCTCAGGGTCGAGCGCGAAGACGACCACCCCCGAGACGTCGCGATCGAGCCTGCTCGTCGGGTGCAGCGCCGACTCGGCGAGCCCCAAGGCCATCGCGGCCTCCGCGAGCAGGCTGTTCTCGCCGCCGCGCGCGTCGGGGATCGTCGGGATCCCGGCCGGCTTGTGCACCGCGAGGAGCCCGCGCGCGCGCAGCAGCACGATCGGCACGGGCAGCACCGCGCGGGCCCGCGGCGGGTGCAGCAGCAGCTCCTCG
>JAJXTK010000745.1 GCA_021783935.1 Myxococcales bacterium
GCGGTGCTGGTAGCCGAGCGAGATCTCCAGGTGGAAGACCTGCTCGCCGTGGCACTGGAAGCGGAAGTGTCCGGGCTCGATCACGCCGGCGTGCACCGGGCCGACCGCGACCTCGTGCACCTCCTCGCCCTCGACGCGGTAGAAGTCGGTGATCCCGATCGCAGGCTCGCCCGCGCGGCCGAAGGCGTCCTTCGCGCCGGCCCGACGCGGGCTCGAGAAGCGCACCGGCTTGAGCCACGGGTGCCCGCGCGGGACGATCCCCCACTCCTCGGCGATCTCGCGCTCGAAGAGGTGCGCGTCCGGGACCTCGGGCGTCAGCGACGGGTACTCGTCCGCTTCGAGCTCGGTGCGCGCGAGGTGCAGCTCCCCCTCGTGGTCGTCGGCGAGCGCGACCCACAGCGCGGTGCGTCCCCCCTCGGCGGGCGCGCCGAACAGGGCGACGACCCGATCGCCCAGCGCCGAGCGCGTCACGATGGAGCGGCGGAAGTCGTCGAGGCCGAGCGTCGGCACGTCGTCGCGCGCGACCGAGCGCCCGTTGCGCGTGAGCAGCATGTGCGCCTCGATCACGACGCGCCTCCGAGCCCCGCGGCCGCCGCGCCGATGAGCCGCCGCAGCGGCGACGGCACCCAGACGCCGAGCATCACGACCACCGCCAGCGCGAGCAGGATCGGCGCGATGGTCCCCGGCTCGTCGCGGAACGACGTCGACGAGGCGCGGCTCGACGGCTCCCCTTGAACGAGGTTCACGACGACCGTGCCCATGGCGACGAAGACGATGACGAGCAGGACCAGGAACGTCGCGGCGAGCCCGTAGCGTCCCTGGCTGAAGGCGCTGCTGATGATCGTGAACTCGCTCAGGAACGGCCCGAACGGCGGCGAGCCCGTGACGGCGAAGAAGCCCGCGAGCAACAGCGCGCCCGAGGCCGGGACGCGACGCAGCGCGCCGGAGACCTCCTCGACGTTCTTCGTGCCGAAGGCCCGGTGGATGTTCGCCGCCGACAGGAACAGCACGGCCTTGGTGAAGCCGTTGTTGACCATGTGCAAGAGCGCGCCGAAGACCCCGGCGCCGCCGATCCCGAGCCCGAAGACGAGGATCCCCATGTGCTCGACGCTCGAGTACGCGAGCAGGCGCTTGTAGTCGCGCTGGCGCACCATGAACGCCCCGGCGACGCCCATCGACAGGAGCCCCGCGGAGATCAGCAGCCGCCGCGCGAACGCGTCGTCGCCCGCGGCGTGGGTGATCCCGAAGAAGCGCACGATCGCGAGGAAGGCGCAGTTGGTGAGGCCGCCCGCCATCAGCGCGCCGACCAGCCCGGGCGCCTCGCCGTAGGCGTCGGGCTTCCAGGTGTGCATCGGCGCGAGCCCCATCTTGGTGCCGTAGCCGATGAACAGGATCACGAACGCGGCGTGCAGCCAGGGCTTCGAGAGCAGCGGCGCGACGCGGAGCAGATCCTCGAAGAGCAGCGACGACGGCAGCGACGCCTGCAGCTCCGAGTACGCGAGGAAGAGCGAACCGAAGAGCGCGAGGGCGACGCCGACCGAGCCGACCACGAGGTACTTCCACGTCGCCTCGAGCGAGCGCTGGTTGCGGTTGAAGTACAGCAGCGGCGCGCCCGCGAGGGTCGCGGCCTCGAGCGCGACCCACATCAGCCCGAGGTGGTGCGCCTCCGCGATGAGCGCGAGCATCGCGTCGAAGGCGAGCAGGCAGGCGGTGAACACGCGGTTGTCGCGATCGCGCCGCTGCCGAAGGTACGCAGGGGCGTAGAGCGCGCTCACGAAGAAGACCGACCAAGTGAGCCCGAGTACGAGCTTGCCGAGGTCGTCGAGCCGCAGCCAGCCGAACGCCCCCTCGACCGGGGGCGCGTGCATCGTGGCGAGCAGCACGAAGCCCTGGGCGACGGCGCCCGCCGGCACGATCCAGGGGCGACGCGCGCCGTCGGGGTAGAGCGCCGCGAGGAGCGCGAAGGCGAGCGGGACCAGCACCAGCGCGAGGGCCACGGCGTCACTCCCTCAGGTTGGTGAGGCGGGTCGTGTCGAGCGACGCGAACTCGCGGTTGACGTGGTAGATGATGATGCCCATCACGAAGATGCCGACGAACAGGTCGAGCAAGACGCCGATCTCGACCAAAAACGGCATCGCCTCGAGCAGCCCCACGGCGAGCACGTAGACGCCGTTCTCGAGCACCAGATAGCCGGCGACCTGCGTGATCGCCTTGCGCCGCGTCGACAGGAGCAAGAAGCCGGCGCCGATCGTGGCGAGCGACGCGGGCAAGAGCAGCGTGCCCGCGTGCTCGGGGGCGAGCGGCATCGTGCGCGCGAAGGCGAAGGCGGCGACGGTGCCGAGCGCGCAGAGCAGCAGCGACGGCACGTAGTCGATGAACGGCTCGACCTCGCGGCGGATGTCGGCCTCGCGCATGGCTCGCCGGAGCATCATCGGGATCGCGATCCCCTTGAGCAGCACCGTCAGCAGCGCGAGCAGCGAGGCGAGGGTCGAGGCGCCGTGCACGAGCAGCGCGAGCGCCGAGAGCAGGACCCCTTGCAGCGCCACCGCGTTGATCACCGCGTGCAGTCGGCTCGTCCCGAGCGACAGGAAGTTGAGCAACAGCACGAGCACGAGGACCGGATCGACGGCGCTGGACACGTTTACCTCACGACTTCAGCTGGCGATTCACCTTGCGAGCAGGACGATTCCGAAGCCCGACAGCAGGCACGCACCGACGAGCAGCACGGGCACCTGCCGAAGCCGAAGGCGCGCCATCACCGACTCGACGACGCCGATGACGACCGCGAGGGCGAGCATGCCGGCGCCGAAGAGCGCCCAGTCGCCGAGGGCGTGCGCGGTCTCGAAGGGCAAGGCGAGCCGCACGACGAGCGCGCCGAGCACGAAGAGCTTGATCGAGGCGCCGTACAGCACGGCGCCGAGGAGCGGGCCGCTGTGATCGAGCACCATGACCTCGTGGATCATCGTGAGCTCGAGGTGGGTGTTCGGATCGT
>JAJXTK010000094.1 GCA_021783935.1 Myxococcales bacterium
CCGGCGCGATCGGCGCAGCCCTGCTCGCCGCGTGCGGCGGCGACGAGCCCGAGCCCGCGGTGGCGAAGGCACCCGTGGCCGTGAGCAGCTCGGCGGCTCCGTCCGCGTCGATCGTGACCCCCCCGCCCCCAGCGGAGCCGACCCTCGACGAGCGCAGGGCCAAGGCCAAGGCGGCCTACGCGGCGAACGATCTCGCGACGGCGAAGGCCGAGGTGCAGGCGATCATCGGCAAGAAGGCCGACGACGTGTTCGCCAATCGACTGCTCGGCGACATCGAGACCAAGCAGGGCAACTACCCGGCGGCGACGGACGCGTACTTCGCGGCGTCGAAGGCCGACGGCGGCAAGGACGAGGGGCTCGCCCTCGCGGCGCTCGACGGCCTGCGCAAGGCCAAGCGTTGGGACGACGCGATCCAGCTCGCGCAGCTCGCCGCCAAGGGCAACGACAAGTCGATGCCGCTGTGGCTGAACCTCGGCCTCGCCCAGCAGCACAAGGGCGACGACGCCGCGGCGGTCGAGACGTTCACCAAGATGACCACGGCCTTCCCTGACGAGCCCGAGCTCTGGGCGCGCCTCGCGCTCGCCGAGGCGCTGGCGGGCAAGAAGGACGAGGCGAAGAAGAGCGCGAAGATGGGCGTCGAGCGGTGGAGCGAGGCGCGCGACCCGAAGAAGAAGAAGGACGTGAAGCTCGGCGCAGGGCCCGAGGAGATCGGCATGCTCGCGCGTGCGTACCGGCGCGCCGGCGACCCGAACGACGCGCTCGCCACGCTCGCCAAGTACAAGGTCGGCAAGGACGAGACCGCGACCGAGCTCGAGATCGAGAAGGGGTTCGCGCTGCGCGCGAAGAAGGATCTCCGCGGCGCCGAGGCGCAGGTGAAGAAGGCGCTCGCGGCCGGCGGCGATGGCTACGCCCCCGCGCACCTGCTCCAGGCTGGCATCGCGCTCGATCAGAAGAAGATGGACGACGCGAAGAAGCAGCTCGCCGAGTACAAGGCGCACGTCGCCGAAGGGACAGCCATGTGGTGGGCCGACTCCCGCGACATCGAGGCCGCGATCAAGTAGGCACTTCATCAATTCGTCATACAGTCGACATTCAGATTTGAAAGTCGACGGCTCGTGCCGCGGTGCAAACCCGAACGGAGACCGTGGCGAGTGAGAGGGGTGCGGATCGCGCCCCTCGCGCTTTTTTGGGGATCTCGTCGCAATGGCCGCGGTCGGCACGCCACCTGCTAGCTGCGTGAGCAGCGGGGGGCGCTTCCACGCCGACCCCGCGGTCGAGCCACTCCGGCTCCTCCCGACCGAGCGGCCGGGAGGAGCTCGGTCCTTCCCCGAGCGAGAGAAGCGCGCATGCCGAAGGTACTGGTCGTCGACGATCACGCGGAGAAGCGCGAAGACCTCGCCCGCGCGCTGCGCTTGGCGGGGTTCGACACCCGCGTGACCGGCAGCGAGGCCGCCCTCGCCGTGGCGACGAGCTCCGCGATCGACCTCGCGATCGTCGATCTCATGCTGCATGGGACCAACGGCTTCGAGCTCGCCCGCCGCATGCGGACCTCGGTCCCGAGCGTGCGCGTGGTGCTGACCAGCGAGTACCACTTCAGCACCATGCAGCTCGACAGGATCGACTGCGGCGCGGTCGGCTTCGTGCCCCGGCCGTTCGAGCTCGAAGAGCTGACGAGCTTCCTCTGGTCGAAGCTCGGGGCCTCGAGCGCGAGCACACTGGTAGCCGCGGCCGATCGGTCGTAAAGGCTCGCGTCCCGCGCGCCGGTCGGGCGCGCATCGCGAGAGAACACGTGCGCGTCTCGCTGCTCGACTTCACCCTCCCGCCCGAACGCATCGCGCAGAAGCCCCCCGAGGCGCGCGAGGGCGGGCGGATGCTCGTCGTCGACCCGCTCGGCCCCGACGACGTCACGCTGCAAGACACGCTCGTCGCCGACCTCGCCGCCCTGCTCCCCGAGCGCGCCCTGCTGGTCGTGAACGACACCCGCGTGTTGCCCGCGCGCCTGCACGCGAAGAAGGCCGAGACGGGCGGCAAGGTGGAGATCTTCCTCGTGCGGCGCGAGCAGTCCGCGCCCGCGCCCGTCGGCGACGAGGAGCCGAGCGCCGACGAGCCCACCGGGGTCACCGAGCTGTGGCGCGCGCTCGGCAAGTCGTCGAAGCCGCTGCGCTTCGAACAGGATCTCGAGGTCGGCGAAGATCTGGTGGTGCGCATCCTAGGGCGGGCCGAGGACGACGGGCTGCTGCGCGTGCGCCTCTCGTCGCCGACGGGCATGGCGATCGACAAGGCCATCGAGGCCTATGGCCACGTGCCGCTGCCGCCGTACATCAAGCGCGCCGACGAGACCGACGACGCCGAGCGCTATCAGACGGTCTTCGCGCGATCGACCGGCGCGGTCGCGGCCCCCACCGCCGGCCTGCACCTCTCGCGCGCGCTGCTCGGGCGGCTCGCGATCGCGGGCGTCGAGCTCGCCTCGGTGACGCTGCACGTCGGGCTCGGCACCTTCCAGCCGGTCACGGCGCCCGATCTCGACGAGCACCCGATGCACGAGGAGCACGTGGAGGTGCCGCGCGCCGCAGTCGACGCGATCCTTCGCGCGAAGCGCGAGGGACGAGCCGTCGTCGCGGTCGGCACCACGGTCGTGCGCGCGCTCGAGACGGCCGCGCGCGAGGCGGAGCGGCGCGGCGAGGGGCCGATCGCGCCGTTCCATGGCCCGACGCGGCTGCTGCTCCAGCCGGGGGAGCGGCTGCGCGTCGTCGACGCCCTGCTCACCAACTTCCACCTGCCGAAGTCGACGCTGCTCGCGCTCGTCGCGACCTTCCTCGGCTTGCCCAACCTGCATCGCGCCTACGCGCACGCGATCGCCTCGGAGTACCGCTTCTACTCGTATGGCGACGCCGTGCTGATCCGACGCGCGCTCGCGCCCGAGCTCGTGCTCGCGACGGTCGCCGACGCCGAGCGCGCCCTCGAGGCCGCGACCGCGCCACCGGCGCCCGAAGGCTCCTCGTGAGCGGCCCCGTCACGCCGGGCTTCGCGTTCCGCGCCGAGGCCTACGACGGTCACGCGCGCGCCGGCCGGTTCTCGACCCCGCACTTCGACGTCGAGACGCCGACGTTCATGCCGGTCGGCACGCAGGGCTCGGTGAAGGGGCTCTCGCCCGACGAGGTCGCGGCGACCGGCGCGCAGATCGTGCTCGGCAACACCTATCACCTGTGGCTTCGCCCGGGGCCGGAGCTCGTCGCCGCGCTCGGCGGGCTGCACGCGTTCACCAGGTGGCCGCGCGCGATGCTCACCGACAGCGGCGGATTCCAGGCGTTCTCCCTCGCGCAGCAGGGGCCGCGCGTGGCGAGCAGCGCCGTCGTCGCCGGGGCGAAGATCACCGAGGACGGCGTGGTGTTCCGCTCGCACCTCGACGGCTCGCGCCACGCGATGACCCCCGAGACGTCGATGCGCGTGCAAGGGCTGCTCGGCGCCGACGTGTCGATGCAGCTCGACGAGTGCCCGCCGCTGTCGGACGACAAGGTGCGCGATCGGCCGGCGATCGAGCGCGCGGTCTCGCGCACCACGCGCTGGGCGAAGCGCTGCCTCGAGGTGTGGCGCCGCGACTGGCGACCAGAGGGCAAGGCGATCTTCGGGATCGTGCAGGGGGGCACCTTCGCCGACCTGCGCGTCGCGCACGCCGACGAGCTCGGCGCGCTCGACTTCGACGGCCTCGCGCTCGGCGGCTTCTCGGTCGGCGAGCCGATCCCGATGATGTACGAGGCGCTCGCGCAGGTCGCGCACAGGCTCGACGCCGATCGACCGCGCTACCTGATGGGGGTCGGCACGCCGCTCGATCTGCTCGAGGGGGTCGAGCACGGCGTCGACCTGTTCGACTGCGTGCTGCCGACGCGCAACGCGCGCAACGGGCAGGCCCTCACGCGCCTCGGCAAGGTGAACATCAAGCAGGCGCGCTTCCGCGACGATCCGCGGCCGCTCGACGAGCGGTGCGGCTGCGCGTGCTGCGCGGGGGGCTACTCGCGCGCCTACCTGCGCCACCTGTTCCTCGCGGGCGAGATGCTCGTCCTGCGCCTGTTGTCGATCCACAACCTCTGGACGTACGGCGCGCTGATGCGCGACGCGCGCGCCGCGATCCGAGAGGGGCGCTACGCCTCGTTCAAGCGCTCGTGGATCGACGGGTGGAACGCCGGCCTCGAGTAGGGCTCACCCCGCCATCTCGACGATCTTCTTGACGAGCCTCTCGATGCCGATCGCGGCGTCGGAGATGCGATCCGCGAGCATGTAGGCCGGCGTCGACACGATGCGGTTCGCCTCGTCGACCTCGATCTCGTCGACGCCGCGCTTGACGTGCGTGGCCCCCATCTGCTCCATGGCGTGCGCCGTCGCGCCGTCGTCGCCGACCGTGAGGCGCGGCCGGACGCCGCTGCCCCGGAAGATGGCGGCCGCCAGCGCAGGTGCGATGCACATGAAGCCGAGCGGCTTCTTCTGCGCGTGCACCTCGGTGACCAGGCGCATCACCTCGGGGTTCACCTTGGCGTCGGCCCCGGCCGTCGCGAAGTCGCAGAGGTTGGTCGCGGCGCCGAAGCCCCCCGGCAGAACCAGCGCGTCGAGCTCGCGCGCGTGCACCGACGCGAGGTCGCGGATCTTGCCCCGCGCGATGCGCGCCGACTCGTGCAAGACGTTGCGGCGATCCCCCTTCTGCGCCTTGCCGGTCACGTGATCGACGACGCGCGGCTGCTCGACGTCGGGCGCCATGCAGATCGCTTCGACGCCGGCGCGATCGAGCGCGAGCAACGTCACGACCGCCTCGTGGATCTCGCTGCCGTCTTGCACGCCGCACCCCGAAAGGAGCACTCCGACCTTCTTCATCGCGCGACCCTCCAGCGTCGGCGCGCCGAAGGCGACGCGCCCGTGCGGCCGAGGATACGCCGATGATCGGACGCCAAAGGCCCCCCAGCACAGCACGCGCAGAGCACGACGGCGGTGCCGGAGCCGTGGCCGGTGCCGGTGCCGGTGCCGGTGCCGGTGCCGGTGCCGGTGCCGGTGCCGGTGCCGGTGCCGGTGCCGAGGCCGGTGCCGTTGCCGTTGCCGGAGCCGGTGCCGAGGCCGGTGCCGTTGCCGTTGCCGTTGCCGTCGCCGATGCCGGAGCCGTCGCCGATGCCGATCGCCGCATCGAAGCAAGCGGCCCCTCGCATGCGCGCGCTTGCGCCAGCCGCTGCGCGCGCAACCTCGCCCAAGCCGCGGACCGACGAAGCCGGGCCCACCGACCGATTGGTCCCTCCGAGCAGGTGAATGTCTCGGCGAAGCGACCGCTCGGCGGTTGCGGACGATCCTGGCGCCGAGCCCCGTGCAGCGAGGTAGGTGCGCCTGGCACGCCTGCTGCTCTCCGCTGCGCCCGTGATCCTTCCTGCCTTGTTTTTTCCGGCGGAACTCGCCGCCCCTCCGATGCCCGCCGGGCACACCGTACCGTCTTCGCCTCGGTCGGCGCCCTCGCGACCTTCGCCGCGCTCGCGATCGCGAGGCCGACGCGAGCCGGGGACGACGAGTCGCCGAGGCCCGCCGCCGAGCACGACGCGCACGCGCCCCGCGCCGTGGAAGCGGAGCTCCACTTCGAGCTGCCGCTCCAGGGCGCCACGTCGAGCGGGCTGCACGTGTTCGGCGGCTCCCTCGGCGTGCGCCTTTTCGACCTGTTCCTGGTCGAGGGGGGCGCGAACCTGGTCCTCGGCACCGGCTACGGCGCCGACCTCTACGCGCGCGCCGGCCTGAGCGTGCCCGTCGGCGATGATCGAGGCGGCGCCCACGGCTCGCGCGGCTGGGCGTACCGCCTTCCGTTGCTCGCGACCGCGCGGCTGGCTCCGGAGAGCGGAGGCGGCGCAGCGGGGCTCGTCGACGCCCCGCTCGCCTGCGTCACGACGACGGGCCGAGGTCAGGAGGTCTGGACTCGTGGCGGAGGACGTACTTCAGTGGCCTCATGCGAATCGCGTCGAGGCCGAGCACGCCGCGCCATGCCTCGAGATCCGAGTCCTCGCGCTTCGGCGAGAGTGCGCGCTGGAATCGCCGGGTGGAGGCATCGGCGCGTGCGGCGTCGCGTCGGACGCGGGCTGGGATTGCGTCGTGAATCCTCGGCTGGCAGCGGCGTGCGTCGCATCGACCCTCCTCGCGAGCGTCGGGGTCGCGCGGGCGCTCTACCCCCTCAAAGCCCGCGAGCCATCGGCGGCCGTCTTCGCGCTCTCGCGCCTGCGGGGGCTCCGCTTGTTGGGGTTCCAGCGTCCGGCCGGTGTCCCGCTCCACTCGATCGCGGGCACGTACGTGTCGAGGCGCGATCGCGACGATTGGGACGTGACGCTCCGAGCAGCGGGCGCGCTCTTCACCTACGAAGCGCTCCCACGCAATGGCAGCAAGCCGGCGGAGGTGGGGGTCGGTCTGCTACGCGACGGACACCTCTTCGTCGCGGTTCCCCCGCTGTGGGGAGGCATCGCGATCTATCGCTTCTCCACCGATGGCGCCGCGCACGGCCTTTGGACGGCGTCGCCGCCGACGCCGCCGCAACCTGAACTATCGATGCTCGGCGAGGCGGAGCTCGATGCGTCCCGGCTGGGAACCGTCCTCGGCGACCATGCGTGGCGCTCGCGGGCGCCCGGGCAGAGCGGCCCCCTGGTCGACGCACGATACCCCCTCGACATCACGGCCTCGGGCGACGCGCTGCACCTGGAGTGGAGCCCTGGAATGGAGGGCGTGGGCCTGCAACGTGGACCATGGCTCGGCGCCGTATGGGGCACGGCACGCCGGCCGATGGCGCTGATCGACTACGATTTCTCGGGCACGGACCTCTGCGGCGTCCGCGTCGTCCTCGGACGGCGCGAGCAGTCGGTCGAGCACCTCGAGCGCACGCACTGAGCGACGCGCCGTGAACGCGACGCCGTCGGTCGAATGGCCGACGGCTTCGGTCACGGCGGGAGTGCAGGTGTGGCGTGGATCAGCGGGCGATGGAGACTTTGATCTCGGTGGTCTCGCCGGCCTTGACCGTGACCGACTTGTCACTCGTCTTGAGCTTCGGATTCCAGGCAGACAGCGTGTACGTGCCGGCAGGCACGTTCTTGATCGAGTAGTTCCCCTGGGCATCGACCACCGCCGAGAAGGGGTTCTGGCCCACCCAGACGTACGCGATCATCTCCGGGTGGATACTGCACAACTGCGTATACCCACCGGTCTTGGTGAACACGTGCATCGAGGAAGCGCCGGGCTTGATCATCCCCAGGTTGTAGGGGTCGATGTCCGGCGAGAAGACGTTGTGGTCCACCGTGTCGCTGTTTAGGAACCGCACGGAGTCGCCCGAGGTCACGGCCAAGAACCGCGGGATGAACTTCATCCCCTTCTGGTCCATGTCGACGGTGCGGGCCTTGTATGCCCCGGCCACCTGCTTCAGGAAGACCACCGTGTCGGGCAGGTACTTCGACGGCTCGGCAGTGACGGTGCCTTTGATCGTCCCCCCCGAATCCGCGGCAGCGGCGAGCTGCGGGGTCGAGGGGATGGAAGCGACTGCGGCGGCGACCGCGACCGCGGCGGTGATCTTGCCGATGGTCCTCGAAACGTGGGCGCTCATGACATCCTCCTTGCGTAGACGCGTGCTCTAGACGCGAGCATCTTCGTCGCAGTCTCGACGTGAATCGCCGAGGTCCCGTTGGCGCATTCTCCGCAACCACAGGCGACTTGACGTTTGGCCGGCACGGCGGAATGCACGCGTCGGCGCACTGGGGTCAGACGAGGCTCGCGTGCCATTTGTTCATTCTTCAGCCAAGCCCGTAGACACACCCGAAATCAGTACGAGACCCCCGCGGTGAGTTGGATCTGCTCGGCCTTGAAGTTGCTGCGCTGACCGTTGGCGGACGGCGGCGTTCCCACCAGCGGCGGCGACACGAAGCCGCCGGCTGCGGCCCAGGAGCCCGTGGTCGGAAGTCCGGTCGCGCGCTCGATGTCCCCCGTGAGGATCAGGCGGAAGTTGGAGCGCGGCAGCAAGGCGATTCCAGGGATGAGCCTGATCAGCGTCCCGGCGTCGCCGCCGTCGACGGTCGTCTGGGTGATCTCTGCGCGCACGCCGGGCACGAGCCAAGGGAAGATCACATAGTCGAGCTCGTCGTACTGGACGAAAGCCCTGGCGCTGTCCGTGTTCGGCGCACCGGCGACGCCGGCCGCGGCAGCGCTGCCCTGATAGGGCGACTGGTGGAATTCGGCCTGGCCGCCGGCGGTGAACATCAGCGAGTCGAAGTGAACGCGCAGCGCGGCGCCGAGCGCGTTGAAGCGATCCCTCTGCATCGTCGGGGAGACGACGCCGGTGCCGTTGTCGAGGTTTGCCATGCCGTGGTAGCCGAAGACGTCGAACGTGATCGAGCGCTCCGCCCAGGGCTTCAGCGGATCGGGCACGCCGGTGCCGGAGCCCTCCCCTTCGCCGTCGAACGAGACGCCGCCGATCTTCACCCCGATGTGCGCGTACGCGTCCTCGGCGTTCGGCATCGACAGGCCGCTCGCGTTGCTCGAGGCCACCCAGCCGATCGCGTAGTCGAAGCGGTGCGCGAGGGTGCCGTTGAGCTCCGCGCCGTCGGTGTGCCCTTGGCCGAGCGTGAAGGTGCCGCTCGGGTTGTAGAGCCCCGCGACCGAGACGGCGGGCATCATCGTGTCGCTCAAGTACGAGCTGTGCAGCCCGAAGCTCGTGAGCTGCGGCGCGAACAGGCGCCCGACCCATAGGTTCACGGCGTGCGAGGGGCCGACGATGTCGTTCCAGAGAAGGTAGGCGGTCTCGATGTCGACCGAATCGGCGATCGTCACCTGCGTGAAGTAGGTGAGCGTGTCGCTGAGCGCGCCGGCGCCGAAGAGATGCACCTCGGCAGCGATGCCGCCCCACGTGAAGGTGTTGCCCGCCTGATCCTTCGCCTCGCTGCCGGGGAGGTTCACCGGAACGCTGCCGTTGAACATCACGCCGAGCGGGATCGACTCGGGGATCTTGCCGGGCCACACCGAGTTCGGGAAGGTCTTCTTGTACTCCTCTTGCCCGAGCTGGAGCATCGGCGACTTCTCGGAGTCGCTGTCGACGCCGCCATTCCGGCTCGGGAAGCGGTAGCCGTTGCGGCGGAAGGCCTCGCCGAACGGATTGAGCATCGGGTAGACCGTGTGACAGGTCTGGCAACCCGTCTGGTACTTCCGAGCGAAGCTCGGGACCGCGCGCGCCTCGCGCGTCGCCGCGAAGAACGTGACCGCCGCCGCGGCCGACGCCACGAACAGCGGAAGTGCTCCGGGCTTCCTTCGGCCGCTTCGCGAACGCACTGCTAGAGACCCCACGGCAGGCTGCATCGTCATGATCTCAATCCCTTTCCGCAGCCAAGGGTGCGTCGGATGAACTCCCGCTGACCCCCCTCGCGGCGCCCGAGCCGACGAACGCGTCGGCATTGGAGAATACGAATGCTCCCAACACCCCCAACGCGATCGCGATGTCGCGTAGCCCCAGCGGCGAGCTGTCGTCGGGAGAGAGCGACGGCACGATCAGTAGGTGGCAGTTGAGCCAGAGCCCCAGCAGCTGCAGCACGAGGACGGCGCGAACGACCCGCAACGAGCGTCTGCCCGGGCCCGAGAGCAGGGCGAGGAACGGCACGGCGAAGACCAGGCCGACCACCGCGAGCACGATGAAGCCCCACCCGTGGACGGCGCGCCGAAGCGCGAAGCCGATCTCGTCAGGGATGTTGCCGTACCAAATCGTCAGGTACTGAGACCAGAACAGGTAGCCCCAGAAGATCGTGATCGCGAGCACGAACGCGGCGGCATCGCGCCGCTCGTGGTCGGCGAGCTCGCGGCGCCCGATGCCCAGGAGCGTGACGACGCCGGTGCCGGCCACGAACGCGCTCACGAAGACGTAGACACCGATGAGCGTGCTCGCCCATTCGGGCGCCGGGCCCAGGACGAAGTCGAAGGCCCAGACCGAGAGCGCGACCGCGAAGAACAGGCAGTACGCGATGGACGCGGCGACCGAGGGGGCAGCGCTCGCCCCCCGCCCCCGGAGTCGGAGATACGCGACGCCGAACAGCAGCGCATTGAGCACGATCTCGCGAATCACGAGCAAGGGGGGCTGGAGCCAGCCCGTGTGCTCTTTGGCCCAGAATGCCGATCCGGCTAGGAGGACGAGGAGGATCGCCATCGCCGCCGGCGCGAAGGCCGCCGTGCCGCGACCGAGCACCACGAGGCGATCGCTCCAGCGCGCCCGCACGATGCGGAACAGCGCGCCGAACGCGCCTGCGCCCGCCGTCGCCCCTGCGAAGAAGATCCAGCTCGCGACGAGCGCGCCGAAGCTCCGCGGAGCGTGCCCGCCGGTCAGGCCGCTCGCGAAGGCCGCGACGCCGAGCACCATCGCGCCGAGCGCGGCCCATCTCGTCGGCCCGTGCAGGGCGGCGCTCTGAGCGCGTTCGCCGCTCACGGCGCACCCGCCGCGGAGCCCGAGGGCGCCGGAGTCTCGCCCGTGCAGCCCTCTCGCTGCAGCGTGCGCACGAACGCGACGAGGTCCCAACGATCGCGCGACGTCGTCCCCTCACGCATAGTCGGCATGGCGCGGCCTCCCGCCGTGAGCGTGCCGTACAGGAAGCCGTCGGTGCGCTTGCAGATCGAGGTGTGTCGAAGGTTCGGCGCCGGCGGGAACTTGGCCGACACGGGTCCGTCCCCCCTGGCGTCGGGGCCGTGGCACGCGACGCAGTGAATGGCGAAGAGCGCCCTTCCGCGCTGGGACGCCGCCTCGTCGAGCGGGTACGGCGGGGCGAGGTCGGTGTCGTCCTCGCGATCGAAGAGCACCTCGACGCCGCCGATGGGCACGGCGCCCGCGGGCACTGGGCGCGCCTCGGCCAGCGCTCGAAGCGCGGGCTGCTGCTCCATGCTCGCCGGCCAGAGGCGATCGTCACGACAGCCGATCAGCGCGAGCAACCCGCTCGCGAGAAGCCACCTTGCGGTCACGGAACCACCTCCAGAGCAGCCGCCGTGATCGAATCGCGGATGGCCTTGCGGATCTCGTCTTCGACCCCCGCGAGCGGCACGACGAGCGCGATCCGATCGCAGGTCACCTGATCGCGCGCCGCGCGAGCGACGCGACGACGCGCGATGGCCGAGAGCAGCGCGAACGCCGCGAGGTTGAAGCACCCCGCGAAGAGCATCGTGAGCTCGAACATGATCACGCCGAAGGAGGTCCAGGCGACGATCGGCTTGCCGCCGACGACGAGCCCCAGGTGCACCGAGGTGATCACCTGGAGCGCGATCGCGCTGCCGAGACCGGTCAGTCCGCCCACCAGCGCAATCCAACCGAGCGCGCGCCATGGACCCGGTTGCCCCGTCATGTGCACCACGGGGAACGGCGCGGGGCTCGCCACGCGCACCCCCCCGATCCCCTGCTCGCGTAGCGCGTCCAACGCACGATGCGCCTCGTCCGGACCCGCGAAGACGGCGACGAGCTCGTCACGCATGGACCACCCCTTCGCTCGTGCTCGTGCTCGCGCTCGCGTGCTGCCCCTGCATCGTCTCGGCGATCGACATCGACGGGAACACCTTGATGAAGAGCAGGAAGAGCATGAAGAACCAGCCGAAGCCGCCGAGGCAGATGCACAGCTCCAGGAACGTCGGGCTGTAGTTGTGCCAATTCTGCGGATCGAAGTTGTGCGCCAGGGTGGTGACGATGAAGAGGAATCGCTCGAACCACATGCCGATGGTGACCGCGACCGCGATCGCGAGCATGGCCGTTAGGCTGCGGCGCACTCGCGACCAGAAGCAGGCGAGCGGCACCACGCTGTTGCACACCACGACGAGCCAGAAGACCCACGCGTAGGAGCCGGTCGCCCGCCAGCGGAAGACCTCGGCCTCCGCGTTGCTCCCGCGGTAGAACGCCATGAAGAACTCGGTCGCATAGACGAATGTCATGATCACCGACGTCGCGAGCAGGAGCTTGGCGAGCAGATCGAAGTGGTCGACCTTGATGTAGGCCTGCATCGAGTAGCCGCGTCGCACCCCGGAGAGCAGGATGATCGCCATCGCGATCCCCGAGAAGATCGCCCCCGCCACGAAGTACGGGGCGAAGATCGCGGAGTGCCAGCCCGGCATCACCGACATGGCGAAGTCCCACGAGACGACGCTGTGCACCGACACCGCGAGCGGCAGCACGACGCCGGCGAAGATCGCGTACGCCTTCTCGAAGAGGCACCACTCGCTGTCGGTCCCGGAGAAGCCGAGCGAGAGGAGCTTGAAGAGCGGGCGTCGCCACCCCCCGACGCGCCGGCTGAGCAGCGCCAGGTCGGGGATCATCCCCATGTAGAGGAAGAGCGAGCTCACGGTCACGTACGAGCTGATCGCGAACACGTCCCAGGTGAGCGGCGAGCGGAAGTTCGGCCAGAGCTGGCGCTGGCTCGGGTACGGCAGGACGAAGAAGAACAGCCAGGATCGGCCGATGTGGATGATGGGGTACAAACCCGCCGTGAGAATGGCAATGACCGTCATCCCCTCGGCGGAGCGGCCGATCGCGGCGCGCAGAGGCGAGCGCGTGAAGAAGAGGATCGCCGAGACGAGCGTGCCCGAGTGGCTGACGCCGATGAAGAAGACGAAGGTGGTGATGAGGGAACCCCACATCACCGGTTCGTTGAGGCCCGTGATGCCGAGGCCTCGGTGCAGCATCACCCAATACGCCCAGCCGCCGAGGGCGGTGAGGCCGATGGCGGTGAGGAGCCCCAACCAATAGCGCCAGGACGTCGACGACATCGTGGCGAGCGTGTCGCGCTCGATCTGCGAGAGCTTGGCGTCGCTCACGGCCTACCCCTGGTCCCTGCGCCGGGCGAGGAACGTCACGCCGGGCTTGGTGTTGAGCTCTTCGAGCAGGTGATACGCACGGCCGTCGCCGGCGAGGCGCCGGACTGCCGAATTCGAGTCGTTCATGTCACCGAACACGATCGCCTGCGTCGGACACGAGGCCGCGCAGGCCGAGACGATTTCTCCGTCGCGAACCGGCCGTCCGTCGACCTTCGCCTGCTCCTCGCCAGCCCGGATCCGCTGCACGCAGAAGGAGCACTTCTCGGTGACGCCTCGCTCGCGCACGGTGACGTCCGGGTTGAGGCCGAGGCTCGCGCGAGGCTCGCGTTTCCAATCGTAGAAGTTGAAGCGGCGCACGCCGTACGGGCAGTTGTTCTCGCAGTAGCGCGTGCCGATGCAGCGCGCGTAGACCTGCGCGTTGAGCCCCTCGCTCGTGTGGTAGGTCGCGAAGGTCGGGCAGACGGTCTCGCAGGGCGCGTTGGTGCACTGCTGGCATCCAAGCGGAAGCATCGCGAGCTCCGGCCCGTTCGGCCCTTCCTCCAGGAACGACTGGACGATGAGCCAGGACATCGAGCGGCCGATCGCGATCTGCTC
>JAJXTK010000095.1 GCA_021783935.1 Myxococcales bacterium
AAGAAGCTCGCCGGTCGATGACCCCGCGCTGCGGCAAGGCGTTCGCGGCGCGCGACGGGACGGCGCGTCCGGTCCGAGCGGTCGGTCCCCGGGACGCCCCCGGCATTTCACCCTATGAACGGCGCCCGTGAGCGCCGCCGAGCAGGCATTGTCGAACCACTCTCCTCGCGAGACCGGTAGCCTCGATCTCGCGATCTCCTCGCCCCACGCGCGCACCGGCGAGGAGGTCCAGACCGAGCTCGCCCCGCTCGGCTTCGATTTCGAGCGGGGGCTCACGTCGGAGACCGTCGACAAGCTCCGCGCCCGCTTCGACCGCAACGAGCTGCCCAAGGGGGAGCGGCCGTCGGCGATCGTGCAGTTCTTCTCGCAATTCGCGAACCCCTTCGTCGGGGCGCTGCTCGCGGCCGCGGCCGTCGCGGTCGTCATCGCGATCGCGCAAGGGCACGGCGCCGAGGGGGGCCAGACGGGCCTGCTCGCGCGCTACGGCGACGCCATCGCGATCCTGCTCATCGTGATGGCGAACGCTTTCTTGGGCTTCTTGCAGGAGCGCCGCGCCGAGCGCGCGCTCGATGCGCTGCAGAAGCTGTCGGCGCCGATGGCCAACGTGGTGCGCGACGGCAAGGCGACGCAGGTGCCCGCGGTCGAGCTCGTCCCCGGCGATCTGCTGCAGCTCGAGGCCGGCGACCTCGTGCCGGCCGACGCGCGCCTGTTGCAGGCGCACGCGGTGCAGACCGACGAGAGCGCGCTCACGGGCGAGTCGACGCCGGTCGGCAAGGACGCGCGCGACGTGGCCGAGCCCGACGCGCCGATCGGCGAGCGCAGCGGCATGGTCTTCCTCGGCACGACGGTCACCGCGGGCACCGCTTCGGCGGTCGTGACGGCGACCGGCAGGGCGACGGAGCTCGGACGCATCGGCACGCTCATGGCGAGCGCCGGCGACGAGAAGACCCCGCTCGAAGAGCGGCTCGAGGCCTTCGGCAAGATCATCCTCTGGGCCTGCCTCGCGATCAGCGTGGTGCTGTTCGTCTACGGGATGATCTCCGGGACCAAGCACTGGAGCCTGTTGCTGCTCGAGGCCGTGAGCCTCGCCGTCGCCGCGATCCCCGAGGGGCTGCCGGCGATCACCACGATCACTCTTGCGCTCGGCATGGGGCGCATGGCCGAGCGCGGCGCGCAGGTTCGCAAGCTCCCCGCCGTCGAGACGCTCGGATCGGCGTCGGTCATTTGCAGCGACAAGACCGGGACGCTCACGCAGAACGAGATGACCGTCCGCGAGGCGTGGGCGGGCGGCACCAAGTACCGCGTGACCGGCCTCGGCTACGAGCCCGACGGCGCGATCCTCCGCGCCGAGCAGGAGAAGCTGCCGCAGATCGCCGAGCAGGGCGCCGACTTGGCCGCGCCGCTCGAGCGCCTGCTGCGCACGGCGGCGCTGTGCAACAACGCGCGCTTCGTCCGCGACGACGACGGCGTGCGCCGCGTGGTGGGCGACCCGACCGAGGGCGCGCTGCTCGTGCTCGCCGAGAAGGGCAACGTGCACCGCGAGGCGATCCTGCCGACCGCGAAGGTCATCTCGCAGCTGCCGTTCGACAGCGATCGCAAGCGGATGACGGTCGTCACCCTCGACGAGCACGGCCGCCCCGTCGCGCACGTCAAGGGCGGGGTCGACATCCTCTTGCCCCGCTGCACGATGATCAAGCTGGGCGCCACGGAGGCCGGCGAGGCGCCGCTCGACGAGGCGCGCCGCGAGGAGATCCGCGCGGTCGCCGACGAGATGGCCTCGCGCGCCCTGCGCGTGCTCGCGCTGGCGCGCCGGCGCCAGCCCGAGGGGGATCCCGAGGAGAAGCTCACCTTCCTCGGCCTGGTCGGCATGATCGACCCGCCGCGCCCCGGCGTGAAGAAGGCGATCGCGACGTGCGCCGCCGCGGGCGTGCGCGCGGTTATGATCACCGGCGATCACCGCGTGACCGCCGAGGCGATCGCGCACGAGCTCGGCCTCTGGGACCAGAGCGCCGAGACGATGACCGGCGCCGAGATCGAGGCGGCGAGCGAAGAGCAGCTCGTCGCGCGCGTGCCCCACGTCCGGGTGTTCGCCCGCGTGTCGGCCGAGCACAAGCTCCGCATCGTGCGCGCGTGGAAGACGCGCGGCGCGGTGGTCGCCATGACGGGCGACGGCGTCAACGACGCGCCCGCGATCCGCGAGGCGCAGATCGGCATCGCGATGGGGGTCGGCGGCACCGACGTCGCGCGCGAGGCGAGCGATCTGGTGCTGCTCGACAACAACTTCGCGACGATCGTCGAGGCGATCCGCCAGGGGCGCGCGATCTACCGGAACATCCAGAAGTTCATCTACTTCCTGCTCTCGTCGAACGCGGGGCTCTGCATCACGGTCTTCGCGACCGGCTTCTTCCCGCGGCTGCCGTCGCTCACGCCGCTGCAGATCCTCTGGATCAACCTCGTCACCAACGGCCTGCCGGCGCTCGCCCTCGGCGTCGATCCCCCCGACCCGTCGCTCATGGAGGAGCCGCCGCGGCCGCTGCGCGAAGGGCTGCTCGGCAAGCGCGAGTACCTCGGCATCCTCTTCGTCGGCCTCGTCATGGGGGCGCTCGCGATCGCGGTGCTCGCCATCGGCCCCTCGTTCTTCGACGACAAGGAGAAGGACGCGCGCGCGCTGGCCTTCACGATCCTCGCGATCTCGCCGCTCTTCCACGCGTTCAACTGCCGCTCGAGCACGCAGTCGATCGCGCGCGTCGGCGTCTTCACGAGCCGGCCGCTGCTGCTCGCCGTCGGCGCGAGCACCGTCATCCACTTCGTCGCCGTGCTCGTCCCCGCCCTGCGGCCGGTGTTCAAGACCGACGTCTCGCTCGGCCTGAAGGAGTGGCTCGTGCTGCTGGTCGCCTCGTTCGCGGTCGTGCCCGCGGTCGAGCTCATGAAGCTCTTGGTGCGTCGCCGCATCCGCCGCGGCGAGGCGCCGCCGCCGACCCGACGTTGGGCTCGACAGAGCTGAGCCCGCAGCGGCCCGTCGCGTGCAGCGACCCCGGACTCACGGGGAGGCCGCCATGAAGAGCCGCGAGCGCACGTGGACGGAGCGCAGACCGTATCCGCCGGAGTCGAGCGACAAGTACGGTGCGCCCACGCCGAGCCTCGGCGCGCACGAAGAGCACACCGACCTGGTCGAAGAGAACCATCCGGCCGCCGTCACGCGCGCGGAGATCCTGCGGCGCCAGCGCGAGGACCACCCCTCGGCCGCGCCGTCGCGCCCGCTCGGCTACGGCGGCATCGGCGAGCTCGACGACTTCGAGCTGCGGCTCGCGGAGTGGACCTTCGGCGTCGATCCGGGCTCGCCGATCACCCCCATGCTCGCTCGCCCGGCCGAGGCGGCCGACGCCGGCAAGGCCCCCGCGGCCCCGCCCGCAGCGTTGATCGCGGCGGACGCCGACGACGACGATCTCACGCGCGCGTCGCACGCGCCCGAGGGCTCGAGCATGCGATCGACCTATCCGAGCCTCGACCGCATCTCGATCCCGTGACCGCGTGGCGGCAGAGCGGCGCTACCGTCGCGCGATCGGCGGGTGGTGCAGGAACTGGATCCGATTGCCCTCGGGGTCGCAGGCGTAGAAGCTCGTCGCGCCGTCGCGGTGCACGCGCGGCTCGGTCTCGAGCGCGATGCCGTGCGCCCTCAGGTGCGCGGCCCAGGCGTGGACGTCCTCGGGCGAGTCCATCGACAACCCGAGGTGATCGAGGCTGCCGCCGTCGGTGCGGCGCCCCGCGTGCAGGGCGAGGTTGTCTTCGCCGCGCGTCAGGTAGAGCTCGTGCTCGCTCGGCCGCCACTCGACGCGATAGCCGAGCACCTCGCAGTAGAAGCGCTCCATCGCGGCCATGTCGCGCACGCGCAGCGCGAGGTGACGAATCCCGCGCGTGTTCGGGGTGGAGCTCACCGGACGCTGTCTAGCAGGCCGTTGAGAAACGGCTTGCGGAAACCGTGAGCGTCGGCAGGCTGTGGTCGATCGCGCGGGAGAGCGCGGCGTGACCCGGGAGAGGATCGGCCGGTCTCGGAGAGACTCGACAGCCTGCTAGCACCCCGGCGGCCCGCCGCGGGGAGGCCTCCCCCCGCGCGAGGTGATACGTTCGCGACGTGGGTCGAACGCGAGTCGGGCGCGCCGCATCCTCGGTGGAATGCAGGGGGCGTGCGCCCCGTTTCGCGGTCCGAATGGCCGATGGCGCAGAGAGGCCGGGCCGAGCCCATCGGGCGAAGGAGCTGGGATGAGCGAGCAGCGAGCGGTGAACGAGAGCAAGCGCAACATCGATCGCATCGCGTCGATGCAGGACTACGACCTCTATCGCGATCTGTCGTGGGAGGGCTCCTTCGAGGAGTACCTCGACATCGTGCGCAAGCGCCCCCAGGTCACGCGCAACGCGTTTCAGCGCGTCTTCGACATGATCGTCTCGTATGGCACCGAGGAGTACATCGACAGCAAGAAGAAGCTGGTCCGCTACAACTTCTTCCGCGACGAGATCGACGGCGGCAAGGACGGCATCTTCGGCCTCGACATCCCGCTGATGCGCTTGGTCCACGTGCTGCGCGCGGCCGCCGAGGGGTTCGGCCCCGAGAAGCGCGTCATCCTGCTGCACGGGCCGGTCGGCTCGTCGAAGTCGACCATCGCGCGCCTGCTGAAGAAGGGGCTCGAGCAGTACTCGCGCACCCCCGACGGCGCCCTCTACACGTTCAAGTGGGTGAACCTCGAGGCCACGGGGCTCGCCGGGCGCGAGGCCAAGGAGGGGGACGTCTTCCCCTGCCCGATGCACGAGGAGCCGCTGCGGCTCATCCCCGGCGACTGGCGCGACAAGGCCATCGCCGAGCTCGGCCTTTCCAACGAGCACTTCAAGGTGCACGTCGACGGCGATCTCGATCCGGCCTGCCGCTTCATCTTCAAGGGGCTGCTCGAGAAGTACCGCGGCGACTGGGCCAAGGCGATCGACAACCACATCCGCGTCAAGCGCCTCATCGTCAGCGAGAAGGATCGCGTGGGCATCGGCACCTTCCAGCCGAAGGACGAGAAGAACCAGGATTCGACCGAGCTCTCGGGCGACATCAACTACCGGAAGATCGCCGAGTACGGCTCCGACTCGGACCCGCGCGCCTTCAACTTCGACGGCGAGTTCAACATCTCGAACCGCGGAGTCGTCGAGTTCGTCGAGGTGCTCAAGCTCGACGTCGCCTTCCTCTACGACCTGCTCGGCGCTTCGCAGGAGCACAAGATCAAGCCGAAGAAGTTCGCGCAGACCGACATCGACGAGGTGATCCTCGGCCACACCAACGAGGCCGAGTACAAGAAGCTCCTGAACAACGAGTTCATGGAGGCCCTGCGCGATCGCACGATCAAGATCGACATCCCCTACATCACGAAGCTGGGCGAGGAGATCAAGATCTACGAGAAGGACTTCAACGGCCAGAAGATCAAGGGCAAGCACATCGCGCCGCACACGCTCGAAGTGGCCGCGATGTTCGCCGTCATGAGCCGCCTCGAGCAGCCCAAGGGGCAGCTCACCACCATGCAGAAGATGAAGCTCTACGACGGCAAGGTCTTGCCCGGCTACACGCAGGACACGGTCAAGGAGCTGCGCAAGACCGCCAAGCGCGAGGGGCTCGACGGCATCTCGCCGCGCTACGTGCAGGACAAGATCTCCAACGCCCTGGTCGACGACTCGGGCGAGGGGACCATCAACCCGTTCATGGTCCTCAACGAGCTCGAGAAGGGGCTCTCGCACCACTCGCTCATCACCAACGACGAGCAGCGCGATCGCTACCGCAAGCTCATCGGCGAGGTGAAGGCCGAGTACACCGAGATCGTGAAGAACGAGGTGCAGCGCGCGATCTCGGCGGACGAAGAGGCCATCGCGAAGCTCGCAGGCAACTACATCGACAACATCAAGGCCTTCATCCTCAAGGAGAAGGTCCGCAACAGGTACACCGGCCACGACGAGGAGCCGGACGAGCGCCTCATGCGCTCGATCGAGGAGAAGATCGAGATCCCCGAGAACCGCAAGGACGACTTCCGCCGCGAGATCATGAACTTCATCGGCGCCCTCGCCATCGAGGGGAAGAGGTTCGACTGGCACACCAACGATCGCCTGCGGCGGGCGCTGGAGCTGAAGCTGTTCGAGGATCAGAAGGACTCGATCAAGCTCAAGACGATCGTCTCCGCCGTCGTCGATCGCGAGACCCAGGAGAAGATCGACGTCATCAAGGCCCGCCTCATCAAGTACTTCGGGTACAACGAGGTGTCGGCCACCGACGTGCTCAACTACGTCGCGAGCATCTTCGCGAGAGGCGACGCCAAGGAGTAGCGGCGCGCCGCCGCGGGCCCTCGACCAACGAAGCCGCGACCGTGAGGGGACGGCGCGCTCCGCTCGCTGCGGAGCACGTGCCCTCCCCGCGATCGCGGCTTCATCGTTTTCGCGACGCACCGCTTGCAGCAGACGTGACCTCGAGCGCCCTGTCGCGGTAGGGTCCGGCTTTACCCCTGGAATTCCATCGGAGCACCGGACATGGCGAAGATCGAGATGTCGAAGAGCCACACGATCGGCAAGGACGCGGCCAAGGCCAAGGCCGCGGAGATCGCCGACTCGATGAAGTCGAAGATCGGCATCGACTGGTCCTGGGCTGGCGATCGCATCGAGTTCCACGCGAAGTCGGGCACCGCGAAGGGAACGAGCGGCCACATCGACGTGACCGACTCCAAGGTCACCGTGCTCGTCGAGCTGCCGTTCCTGCTCTCGGCCTTCAAGGGAATGGTCGAGGGGAAGATCAAGGAGAAGCTCGAGACGCTGCGCTGAGGCGCCCCCCCGCGTGGGGAGGCCCGAGCGTCAGAGCGCGCCGTGCGACTTGATCGCCTCGAGCTCCTTGAGGAGCGCGATGGCCGAGAACGGCTTCACGAAGTAGAGGCTCGCCCCGGCGCTCATCGCGCGCTCGCGCGACGCACCGTCGTCGAGGGCCGAGATCACGATGATCGGAATCTTCGAGCGCGCCGGCTCCATCGCGCGCAGGCGGCGGATCACCTCGAAGCCGTCGTAGGCGCCGGGGACCATCAGATCGAGGATGGCGACGTCGGGGAAGTCCTGGGCCGCCTCGTCGATCGCCTTGGCGCCCGCTTCGACGGCGATGACCTCGAAGCCGCGGGCCTGCACGAGCGCCGCGATCATTCGTCGGATCGAGTCTTCGTCCTCGAGCACCAGGATCCGAAGCGGCGGGCGCATGACTTCCCTTATTAGCCGGAGCCGGGCTCCGAGGCGAGGCGAGATTGCTCGCCGAGGCGCACTGTGACCCAGGCTTCGCCCACTTCGAGCTCGAGCTCGTGGGCGTGCGCGATCTCCTCGAGGAACGAGATCGCGGCCCGCGTCCGTTGCCCGACCAAGGGCGACTCCCCCTCGGCCCGGACCGTGAGCGAGCTCGCGTCGACGAGGACCGAGACGGCGCCCCCCGGACGCGACGCGTGCAGCGCCAAGGCCAGCATCTCGGCCACGAACGCCCGCAACGCGGCCGGCATCCCATGCAGCCACAGGGTCGCGCCCGGCGGAATGACCCGTTCCAGGCTGACCCCCCGCGCCCCGAAGGCGACCGCGGCATGCGCGGCCTCCTCGGCGGCGAGCGCGGCGAGATCGACCGGCACGGCGTCGATGTCCGACGCGATGCGGGCCATCTGCCGCGCGAGCGCCAGCACCTCGGCCCCCTTCGACAGCGCCTCGCCGACCTCGGCCGCGAGGTCGACCGGCGCCATCGCGCCGCGCTCGGCCTGCACGCGCATCTTGGCCGCGCCGAGCGGGCCGAAGACGCCGCGCAGATCGTCGGCGATGGCGTCGGCGATGCGCGCGAGCGGGGCGAGCCGCCCGAGGCGCGACTCCCCCGCGGCCCACATCGGCGGCGGGCGCGAGGACTGCGACGGATCGGCGAAGACCGCGGCGAGCTCGCGCGCGTACATCTCCCCTTGCGCCTTCGCCGCGTCGAGCTCCTTGCGAAGCTGCGAGACCTCCTTCTGTTGTGCCGCCTCCTCCGCAGGGAAAATCAGGCACTCGCTCGAGCCGTCGAGCTCGTAGCGGCCGCCGTAGCGGATGGCCATGCGCGAGAGCCAGCTGCGCTCGGCGTCGGAGACCGGCGCGGTGTCCGGCCCGAGCGCGACGGCGAGCCGCACGTCGTCGCCGTCGCGTCGCAGCGAGACGTGCTGCGCGCCGCCGACGCCCGACTGCGACGAGGCGCCGAGCAGCACGTGGAGCATGCGCCGCAGCTCGGCCTCGTCGGCGAACACCTCCGTGCCGCCGCCCGGCGACAGCTCCACCTTCGCCTCCGGTGCGACCTCCCAAAGGATCGCCGCCACATCGACGCGACCGCGTCGCCCCCGCACGTTGGTGGGCGCCCCGTAGAGCTGCGCGAGCCGCTGCATCGCCCCGTCGAGCATGTCGAGCGTCGAGGCGAGCCCCTCCCCCTCGCTCGGCACGCTGAGCGTGCTCGGGCGCTCGGAGGGGCGCTCCGAGGCCGGCGCCTGCTCCGGCACTGGCCTCGCCAAGATCTGTACGCCTTCGCGCAGGCGATCCGCCGCGCCCCGCGCCTCCTGCGTGAGGAGCCACGAGAGCTCCCGCCTGGTGAGTCGATCGCCCATCGTGCGAGCCGAGTCTAGCCGAAACGCGCGCCGGGCACCTGGCGTCAGCCGGCGACCTCCCGACCGGCGGGCAGCCGCATGAGCTGCTTGAGGGCGTCCGCGGGCGCGAGCCCGCCGTAGAGCACGCGGTGGACGCGGTCGAGCAGCGGGGCCTCGACGCCGTGCCGAGCCGCGAGCACCCGCGCGGCCTTCGCGGTGTGCACCCCTTCGGCCACCTGCCCGAGCGAGGCGACCGCCTGCTCGAGGGTCATGCCTCGCGCGAGCGCGGCGCCGGCCCGGTGATTGCGCGAGAGCGGGCTCGCGCAGGTGACGAGCAGGTCGCCGATGCCGGCGAGCCCGGCGAAGGTCGAGGCGCGGGCCCCCATCGCGCGCGCGATGCCCGCAATCTCGGCCGATCCGCGGGTGATCAGCAGCGCCTTGGCGTTCTCGCCGAGCTCCATCTGCGTCGCCATGCCGGCCGCCAGCGCCACGACGTTCTTGAGCGCGCCGGCGAGCTCGACGCCGAGCACGTCGTCGCCGCCGAAGACGCGGAAGCGCGACGAGGAGAACGCGCGCCGACCGAGCGCGACGAGGCGCGGGAACGGCGAGGCGACCAGCGTCCCGGCGGGGCGTCCCTGCGCGATCTCGGCCGCGATGTTGGGTCCCGAGATCACGCCGATTTGCCGCGCGCACGTCTCCTCGCGGAGGATCTCGCTCACGCGCCGGAGCGTGTCGATCTCGAGCCCTTTGGTCGCGTGCAGGACCGGCTGCTCGGGCGCGAGCACCTCGCCGAGCCCGCGCGCGACCTGCCGCATGGACTGCGTCGGGATCACCACCGTGACGAGATCCGCGCCGCGCACGGCGAGCTCGAGCGAGGTCGTCGCGCGGATGCGCTCGTGCACCACGTAGCCGGGGATCGCCTTGGCGTTGGTGCGCTTGGTCTCGATCTCCTCGGCCTGCGCGGGGTTGCGCATCCAGAGGCGGACCGAGTGGCCCGCGCGCGCGGCGAGGTCGGCGAGCGCGGTGCCCCAGTTGCCCGCGCCGAGGACCGCCACGGTGAGGGGCGCTTGGCTCATGAGAGCACCTCGCCGGCGCCGAGGTCGACGCGCGACGGCGCGCCGAGCAAGCCGAAGCCGTCGAGCCGATTTCTGTAGTACGCGAGCAGCGCCGGATCGCCGACGCGCAGGCGCCCGTCCTCGCGCACCAGCACCGGACGCGGGTGATACGTCGCGAAGGTCTTGAGCGCGCGGGCGACCGCGAGCTTGGCCTCGTCGTCGATCGGCGCGCGCAAGGCCCCCGCGCCGGCGAGCGCGCGGACCTCGTCGAGCAGCCGCATCACGTCGGCCTCGATCGTCGCGAGGTCGACCCGCGCGTCCGGCGCGACGTCGGTGAGGAAGCGCGCCCAGTCGCGCGCGCGCCCCTCGCGGTGCAGGCGCTCGAACACCGCGTAGGCCAGCAGGTGCGTCGAGAGCGGCGCGACGCCCGCCCGCCACGACGCGGTGACGCGCGCAGCGAGCATCCGCGTGTACTCGGCGTCGCGAGCGGGGTCGACCGTGAGCGAGCCGCCGTCGAGCAGATAGCGCGTCGCATCGAGCCGCCGGCCGCGCGGATCGCGAGAGCTCCCCTCGTCGTCGACGTCGTCGCCGAAAGGGTCGAGCGGGCGGCCGATCACGACGTGGACGCGCAGATCGGCCGACACGAGGCCGCGCCCGAAGGCGAGCCACCGGCGCGTGGTCGCGAACTCGTCGCCGCGCGGGACGTGACGCGCGCCGAGGGCGACCTCGAGCCAGCGCTCCACGCGGGTCTCGGCCTCGAGGACCAGGGGCCACGAGATCGTGCAGGGCACGACGAACACCCGCGCCGGAGCGCCGCCTCGGAGCGCGAGCGCCCGCAGCGCCGGCAGCGCGGTGCCGAGCAGGCCGAGCTTCGGTCGCCGCTCGAGGGCGCCGGAGGCGGTGCGAACGCCGCCCGGGAAGACGAGATCGCCGCCGCCGTGCTCGAGGACGAGCGTCGCGTAGGCCTTGAGCGCCTCGCGATAGAGCGGCGCGCCCGTCCTCGACTCGTCGACCGAGTAGCTGCCGAGGCGCCGCACGAACGGGCCGATCAGCGGGTGCTCGAAGAGCGGGCGGGCGGCCGCGGTGGCGAACGGCGGGAGCCCGAGGCGATGCAGCGCCCAGGCGGCGACGATCGGATCGAGGTAGGAGGCGTGGGTGCCCGCCAACAGCACCGGCCCGACGGCGGCGACGCGCCGCAGTGCCTCGACCTCGCCGGAGATGACGAGCCGCTCGCCGAAGGCCTCGAGCCCGAGCCCGCCCGTGAGCGCCCCCTCGGCGCCACCGAACATGATGCCGAGGGCGCGCGGCACCACGCGCGTCGCGAGGGCGTGGACCTTGCGGTCGAAGTGCCCCGCGAGGTCGTCGACGTAGCGCGAGACGACCTCGCGCAAGAGCGCGCGCGCCTCGGCGTCGCCCGCGCGCTCGAGATCGCGTCGCGCGCGGGCGAAGAAGGCCTGTTCGCCCGCATCGGGGTGGCTCTCGAGGCGCCTGCGCTCCGCGTAGAAGGTCTCGCGAAGGAGGTCGCGCGCGTCGAGGCCGGCCGGGCCGCTACCGAGATTGGTCTGCTCGACGACGCGCGTGACCGTCGCGCGCGCGAGCACCCTGGGGTCCACGTTGGCGAGCACGGACGGAGCGTCTCACGATCCCGCGTCGCCGGCATACAAGACCGCCTCGTGTTCGCCCTCGTTGAAGAGCGCGAACGACTGGCGCGCGTCGATCTCGACGTGGAGCGAACCCTCGGCGCAGTCGTTCGGCGCGCGAGAGGCGCATCGATCTACTGTGGCGAAGAACCCGCCTCTGGCCGCGCGACGAGGTCGCCTCGCGTGACCTTGACCACGATCACCCCGCGGTAGGGCGCCCCTGGCTTGTCCCAGGGGAGCGGCGCCGGCCTGAACGCGACGTGGCCGAGCGCCTCGAGCTTGCCCATCTTGCCGGCCCACGAGGCGACGTACGCCTCGCCGTCGCGCCGCGCCACGTCGGCCACGACGCGCACCGAGCGGTCGTCGTCGCCGAGGTAGCGTCGATCGAAGCGCCGGCGGCCGAGCCCGCTGAGCACCTCGAGCGTGGCCTCGTCGCAGAAGATGACGTCACGCTCGGGGACCGTGCGCAGGAACGCCGCGGCCGCGCGCCGCTCGGGCCAGAGATCGCGGCACTTGTCGCGCCAGTCGTCCATCCAGTCGGACATCTGCTGGAAGGTGAGCGCCGACGCCGCGAAGCCGAGCCCTGCGACGACCCCCCAGCGCATCGCGCGCGTGGCCGCGAAGGCGTGGACCGAGCGGGACAGCCGCGCGCGCGGCAGCCGCTCGAGCAGATCCGCGATCGCGACGGCGCCGTTCGCGATGAGCGCCGCGTACAGCGGCACGATCTCGACGAAATGCCGGTAGAGCCCTAGCGATCCGCGCTGCACCCAGGCGTACGAGACGAAGGCGAGGCACGCGAGGTGAACCGCGACGAAGGTCGCCCCCTCGCGCTTCCAGGTGCGAAGGACGCCGAACGGCGCGAGCACCATCGGCAGCCCGAGCACCGCCCACGCGACGTTCACCGGGTAGTAGGCGGCGTCGAGCGCGAGCCGCTTCGGATCGGCGAGGGGCGAGACCTTCACCTTCATCGCGTCGACCGCGAAGCTCTGCGTGCCCTGGAGGAACGCGAACCACCGCTCGCCGTCGAGCCGCCGCAGGATCGCCCACGCGAGGATCGCGGCGACCGGCAGGGCGATCGCAAAGCCGAAGCGCCGCCCGAGCCGCCGCACGCCGATGCGCCGCCCCGCGCGCCGTGAGCGCACCTCGTCGAAGAGGTAGAGCACGACGAGCGCCGGTGGGATCGACCACGCCTCGTAGCGGATCATCACGGCCATCGCGACGAGTGCGCCGGCCGCGATCGGACGCTCGGCCACGAGGCCGAAGACCACGCCGAGGACGAGCAGCGAGAAGATCGGCTCGGTTTGCCCCGTGGTCCCCATCTGCATGCAGATCGGCGACAGGGCGACGAGCAACGCGGCGATCGTCGGGGCGGGATCGGGCAGCGAGAAGCGCTGATCGCGGCGCAGCCTCCGCATCAAGCGGTAGAGCACGAGCGGCACCGCGGCCTCGATCGCGACGTTGGCGAGCCGGATCGCCTGCAGCGTCGCCCCGAGCGCGACCGCGAGCGCCTCGACGTAGTGGAAGAGCGGCAGCCACACCCAGTGCACGTGCAGGTCGCGCGGGGTCTCGAGGATCTGACGCGCGATCGCGAAGTGGCCGTAGGCGTCGGTGTCGAGGTCGAACCCCGCGAGCACGAAGGCGACCCGCCAGAGGGCGAGCCCAATCGAGACGAGCGCGACGAGCGCGAGGCCGAGATCGTGCGGCCGAGCCCGCCGACGTGCGGCTGACGCGGCGGCGCTGCGCACGCGCGCCTGCGAGGACGCCCCGCTCGACGGGGGGCGCTCGCCGCTCGTCGGCTTCTCGTCGGTGCTCATCGGGCCGGCGCCTTAGCGCAGATGCACGCCGGCGGCGAAGGCGAGGCGGCCGGGATCCGTGCCATGATCGGGCGCGCGATGGACGACCGCCGGACGATACGGAGCGGCTTGCCGGCGCCGCTCACGACCGAGCTCGACGGGCTGCTCGGCGCGGTGCTGCCGGCGGGCGCGGGCGTCCGCCTGCGCTGCGAGCGGCTGCTCGGCCGTGGCGCGCTCGGCGTGACGTTCGCCGCGACGCGCATCGCGCCCGACGGCGCGCGCCC
>JAJXTK010000746.1 GCA_021783935.1 Myxococcales bacterium
GGGGGGCACTGCGCCTTCCACGTGCCCGACGATCGAACGGGCAAGTTCCTCTGCGTCGTGCACGCCGAGCAGGGCGCGAAGGCCAAGCCGCAGAGCTGCCGGCGCTTCCCGTTCCGCCTCGTGGCGACCCCGCTCGGCGGGCGAATCACCACCGAGCACCGCTGCCCCTGCCGCACCATGGGGGCGCGCGCGCCGCTCGATCCGCGCGCGGTCGAGCCGTCGCTCGTCGACCCGCTCCGGCGGCTGTCGGCCGACGCGCGCGTCGAGGGGACGATGCTCGCGAGCAAGGGCAAGCGCGTCGCCTTCGCGGCGTACGTCGAGCTCGAGCGCGTCATGCTCGCGCACCTCGCCGCGGGGCATGATCCGGTCGAGGTGCTCGGGCAGGCGCCCTACCCCGCGCTCGCCGACGTCACCTGGTCGGACATCGGGCACCTCTTGCGTCAACGCCCTGACGGCAGCGCCTGCGGCGAGGCGCTCGCGTGGGTCGGCGACGAGCTGCTGCGCCAGCACGGCACCGCGATCCGCCCCATCCGCGGCCGCCCGTGGTCGCCGGCGTTCGAGCACGCCGAGGCGCGCACGCCGACGCCGGAGGATCCGGCAGCGATGCTCGCCGACTTCGTCTCGGACGCGCTCTACGGCCTCGACTGGCATGGCCGCGCGCCGTTCGACGTCGCGCGGGCCGAGCTCTCGACCCGCGTCGCGCTCGCGCGGGCGCTGCAGGGGCGCTTCGTGGCCCTGGGCACGCGCGAGGATCGCGCCATGGCCGAGGCGATCCACGCCGTCGAGCTCGCGGGCGCGAGCGCGCTGTGGGGCGGCGTCATGAAGAAGATCCGCCTTCGCAGCTGACGCGCTACCCTCCCGCGACGAAGAGATGACGGCGTCGCGTCGACTGATCGGCTTGAGCTATTCGCCTTGGACCGAGCGCGCGCGCTGGGCGCTCGATCACCAGCACGTCGTGTACGCCTTCGAAGAGTACGTGCCGATGATCGGCGAGCCGCTCTTGCGGGCGCGCACGCGCACGATCCGCGGGCGCGTCTCGGTGCCGGTATTGATCGAAGACGGCCGCGTGTTCGCCGACTCGTTCGAGATCGCGCTGCGCGCCGACGCGATCGGCCACGGCCCGCGCCTGTTCCCGAACGGGGAGGTCGAGGCGATCCGCGGCTGGAACGAGCGCGCCGAGCGCATGTCGCAGGCGGGGCGCGCGCTCCTGCTCGCGCGCCTCGCCGACGATCGAGCCGCGCAGCGCGAGAGCCTCCCGCGTTGGATCCCGAGCCTCGCGCGCGGCGCCGCCACGCCGCTCGCGGCGATGGGGGTCGGCTTCCTCGCGCGCAAGTACGGGGCGAACGCGCGCACCCACGCCGAGCACGAGGAGACGCTGCGCGAGGGGCTCCACGCGCTGCGCGCGGCGCTGCAAGGGCGCGAGACGATCTTCGAGGAGCTCACCTACGCGGACGTCGCCATGGCGACGGCGCTGCAGCTGGTCAAGCCGGTGGCCGATCGGTTCATCGCGATCGGCCCCGCGATGCGCAGCGCCTGGACGCACGAGGCGTTCGCGACGCAGTTCGCCGACCTGCTCGCGTGGCGCGACGCGCTCTACGAGCGCGAGCGCGCGCCGCGGTAGCGCCGCCCACCCGGCGGGTGTTCGGCTGCGGTGACGTCGCCGTGGCCGAAAGTACCGCCCCCGCCTACGCCCGCTTGGCCGCCCCCTCTCGCTCGAACCGCTGGATCGCGGCGGTGAATCCCCCCATGTCGACGTTGCGTCGAAGCGTCTCGCGAAGCCCGAGCCCGCGGGCCATCGCGAGCGTCTTGTCGGCAACGGGCGAGATCCAGACGAGCCGCCCGTCGTCCGCGAGCACGCGCGCGGCGGTCGCGAGCACCTCGAGGTAGAGCTTCTCGACCTCCTCGAACGACGACAGCCGCCGCCCCATCGGCGGGTTCGTCAAGATCAGCGTCGGCCGCTCGGGCGGCTCGAACGCGCGCGCGTCCATGCGCGCGAGCGTGACCCCCTCGACGCCTGCCGCGCGGAGGTTCTCTCGCGCGACGGCGATCGCCCGCTCGTCGAGGTCGGTGCCGAAGGCGCGCGCGTAGCGCCCGCGCCGCGCGCGCTCGACGAGCTCGCTCCCCGAGCCCACGAACGGATCCCACACGACGTCGTCGACGCGCAGCCCCGAAACGCGCACCAGCGCCGCCGCGAGCGTCGGGTGCGAGGCGGCCGGCACCTCGCCGAGGCGCCAAGAAAAGCGGCGATCGTCGAAGCCCCGCGGCCAGAGCTCGACGTCGATGCCGCCGCCGTGCTCACGCACCACGACCTCCCACGGGCTCGACGCGGGGTCGTTCACGAGCTCGGGGCGCGCAGCGGAGATGGCCTTGGCCGCGCGGAAGGTGCTCGCGCGCCGGTGCCCCCCCTGCGCCCACTCGATGCGGTAGCGGAGCGGCCCGCGCGTCCAGGCGCGCAGGATCGAGAGCGCGAGCTCGGATCGCATCGCCTCGACCAGCGCCCGCTCGGCCGCCTCGGCGCC
Organism: Myxococcales bacterium; assembly: GCA_021783935.1. GTDB lineage: Bacteria > Myxococcota_A > Polyangia > Polyangiales > JADJMO01 > CAIXWQ01. The sequence continues at coordinate 2,520 of JAJXTK010000746.1, forward strand.
CGACGCGCCGCGCGCGAAGTGCAGCGGGAAGCTCGCGTGCAACATGGTGCGCAGCAGGTAGAGCCGGTCGAGCGGGCCGCGCAGGGTCCCCTCGACGAGCCCCGCGGTGACCGCGCGCGCGCCGAGCTCGGGGAGGATCTCCGCGCACTCCTCCTCGAGGATCGGCTCGAGCCCCGCGCGGCACCGCAGCCACGCGCGCAGGCTCGCCGGCGCCGGCGCGCCGCCGTCGACCAGGCTCGCCACCGCGCGCCCCGCCGAGCGATCGATCTTGAGCAGCGCCTCTTCGCGCAGGCGCGCCGCCTCGCGATCCTCGAAGCGCAGCGCCTCGATCGCCCCCCTCGCGCGCGCGCCGCCGATCTTGCCGAGCGCGGCGAGGCACGCCCGCACCTCGGCCGGCTCGCTGCCGAGCGCCGCGCCGAGGCGCTCGAGCACGACCTCCTCGGCCGCCCCCCCCGCGACCTTCGCG
>JAJXTK010000747.1 GCA_021783935.1 Myxococcales bacterium
CGGGTTGCCCGGCTGCAGCGAGGAGGTTTCGTCGCCACCAACGACGTCGATCGCAAGCTCGCCGAGAGCTCCTCCGACCTCGCGACGCTCGAGGCGCTGCGCGCGCGCGTGCGCAAGAGCGCGATCGAGGCGGACGACTGCCAGCTCAAGGCGCCGTTCGACGGCGAGGTCTCCGAGCGCCTCGCCGATCCGGGCGCGTGGGTGCACCCCGGCGACGCCATCCTGCGCGTCGTCGATCGCAGCTCGGTGCGCGCGGTGATGGCCGTGCCCGAGAAGGACTTCGCAATCGTCTTGCCCGGCACGGTGGTGCACGTGCGCCACGAGGCGACCGGCACGGTCACCTCGGCGCTCGTGTCTCGGCGCGCGCCGGGGGCCGACCCGGTCGACCGGCTGATCCACGTCGAGATCGATCTGCCGGGGCAAGGGCGCGAGGTCCCGGTCGGCACGACGCTCGAGGTGATCGTCGAGGCCGCGGCGGCCGAGGAAGCGCTCGAGCTGCCGCTGCACGCGGCGTCGATCCGCGGCGAGGCCGCGACCGTGTTCGTGGTCGCGGGCGACGTCGCCAACAAGCACGAGGTGCGCATCCTCGGCGAGGCGAGCGGCAGCGTGTTCGTCGCGCCAGGGTCCTTGCGGGCCGGCGATCGCGTGATCCTCGAGGGGCGCCCGCTCCTCTCCGACGCCGATCGCGTGGAGGCGACGGATCGCCCGCCCAGCCGGGCGGCGGCGCAATGACCTGGCTCTCGCTGAAGAACCCGATCGCGATCCTCATGATCTCGATCGCGCTCTGCGTCTTCTCGCTGGTGCTGACCCCGCGCATGAGCGTCGACACCTTCCCGGAGCTGACGCTCCCGGTGCTCGTCGTGGGCACGCAGGTGCCGGGGCTCGGCCCCACGGACGTCGAGAAGACCATCACCTGGCGCATCGAGAAGTTCGTGAGCGCGACGCCCGGCGTCGATCACGTCGAGAGCACCTCGCGCAGCGGGCTCTCGGTCGTCTACGTGTGGCTCAAGTGGGGCACCGATCTCAACGCGGCGCAGGGGCTCGTCCAGCAGCAGACGACCTTCGCGATGTCCTCGGTGCCGAAGTCGCTCGGCGTGCTGCCGCCGTTCGTGCTCCAGTTCGACCCCACCAACGCGCCGGTCGTGCAGGTCGCGCTCGCGGGCGAGGGGCTCGGCGGCCCGCAGCTCTACGACTACGCGCAGAACGTCATCGAGCCGCGGCTCGAGGGCATACCGGGCGTCGCCAGCGCGGCGGTGAACGGCGGACGACTGCGGCAGATCAACGTGGTGGTCGATCCGCTGAAAGCGCAGGCGCGAGGGCTCACCGCCTCCGACGTCGCCGAGGCCGTGTCGAACGCGAACGCGCTTCTGCCGTCCGGCGAATTCATCGCGCCGCGCTTCGACGCCAACGTCTACACGAACGCCGTGCCGCTCGACGTGCGCGACATCGGCAACGCGTCGGTCCGCGTGCACGACGGCCGCACGGTGTTCATCCGCGACGTCGCGCGCATCGTCGACGGCGGCGCCCCCGAGACGCAGGCCGTGTCGATCGACGGCAAGAACGGCGTCTACCTGAACGTGCTCCGCGTGCCCGGCGGCAACACGATCGACATCGTCGACGCGGTCAAGCAGACGGTCGACGAGCTGCGGCCGCGACTGCCGCCCGGCATGCGCGTGCGCGCCATCTTCGACCAGTCGACCTTCGTGCGCACGAGCTACGCGGGGCTGCGGCGCGAGGTCGTGCAGGCGCTCTTCCTCATCGCCGCGGTCATCCTGGTGTTCCTCCAGAGCCCGCGCGCCGTCCTCATCGCCGTCGTCAGCGTGCCGCTGTCGTTCGCGATCATCTTGCTCGTGCTCTACGCGACGGGGCAGACGCTCAACGCCTTCACGCTCGGCGGGCTCACGCTCGCCATGGGGCCGCTCGTCGACATCTCCGTCGTGGTGCTCGAGGCGGTGCACCGAAAGCGCGCTGCGGGCAAGGGCGCGCTCGCGGCCGCGATCGACGGCGCGCGCTCGGTCGCCCTCCCCGCGCTCGCCGCCACGCTCTCGACCACGGCGGTGCTGCTGCCGATCGCGCTGCTTGCCGGCCTCGCGCGCAAGCTCTTTGCGCCGCTCGCGATCACGGTCGGCGTGGCGATGCTCGCCGGCTACCTCGTGAGCATGACGGTGACGCCCGTGGCGTGCCGCTATCTGCTGGGCCACGCCGAGCCAGGACGCCTCGCGCGCTTCGTGGGCGCGCGCATCCAGGCGATCGCGGACACCTACGCCGCGGCGCTGCGCCGGGTGCTCCCCTTCCGGGCCACCGTGCTCGTCGCGTGCCTCGCGCTCGTCGCCGGCAGCGTCTACGCCGCGACGCGCCTGCCGAGCTCGTTCTTCCCCGAGATCGACGAGTCGATGGAGCGCGTGTACGTGCGCCTCGCGCCCGGCACGCCGCTCGCGGAGTCGAAGCGCACGGTGCAGGCGATCGGCGCGGCGGTCCGAGAGGAGATCGGCGAGCGCGACGTCGAGCTCGTGCTCACGAACGTCGGCTCGCCGAGCCTCGCGCGCAGCGCGATGAACAGCCCCAACGCCGGCCCGCACATGGGCTTCATCCGCTTCGCGCTCGCCCCGCCCGAGCAGCGGACGATGAGCCAGCGCCAGATCGCCAACCGGATCCGCGAGATCATCCGCCGACGCTTCCCAGGCGTGGAGGCGCTGCAGTGGCCGGGCGGCCTCGTCGCCAGCGTCTTCTCGAACGGCTACCTCGCGCCGCTCGTCATCGAGGTGCAGGCAGATGATCTCGTCGAGCTCGACGCGCAGCTGCACGCCGTGGCCGACGTCGCACGCGGCGTCGGCGGCGCGCGCGACCTCTACCCATCGATCGAGACCGACTACCCCGAGCTGCGCATCGAGACCGATCGCCAAATCGCCGCGCCTGCCGAGGTGAGCGCCCGCCGCGCCGCGCAGGCGACGCTCGAGGCGACGCTCGGCAACGTCAACACG
>JAJXTK010000748.1 GCA_021783935.1 Myxococcales bacterium
GCGACGAGGTCGTCGTCGAGCCCGACGCCGATGGGCGACCGTGGACCGGCGCGCTCGCGAGGCACGTCGCGGCGCGAAGGGGGCCGATCGGCCGCACGCGCGTGAGCCTGCCGATCCTCGGCGGCAGCGGCGAGGCGGCCAGCGGCGCGCGCCTCGAGACGCCGACGCCGAGGCCGGGCATGGGCGTGGTGTTCGATCAGGGCGACCCCGAGGACAAGAGCGAGCCCGGCGGACCGCTCTTCCGCGTCGAGGCGCGCGAGGGCGCGACGGTGCTCGGCTTCGGCGCGCCGGGGCCCGACCTATCGCGCGTTCGCGTCGGCGATCGCGTCTGGATCACGCAGGATCCGGCCCTCGCGCGCGCGACCGACAAGCTCCTCCAGGCGGGCGCCCACGGCCGCATCGGGCTCGCGATCGCGGCGGTCGGGCGCGCGGGCGAGCGGCTCGCGATCGAGGCGCGATCGACCACGCACGCGCGCTTCGGCCTTCTCGGGCGCGTCGAGAGCCAGGTCGAGCTCGCCGAGGCCTCCTCGGGGCGCGGGCTCGACCAGGCGCTGCTCGCGGACAAGCTCGGCGCGCTCGGCGGCACGCCGTTCCACCTCGCGTCGCTCGACCTCTCGCGCCTCGGCGTGGGGTTGCACCTCCCGCTCTCCGCGCTCAAGCCGCTGCGGCGCGCGCTGGTCGCCGCGCTCGAGGCCGAGCTCGACGCGCCCGCGCGCCCGACCGTCGACGTCGACGCGATCGCGAGCGTGCGCGCCGCGATCGCGGAGGTCGCGCCGGACGACGATCGCCCCGCCGAGCTCATCCCGCTCTGTCGCAGCGACGAGCAGCTCGAGGCCGCGATCGAGGCGGGCTGCGCCGAGGTCGAGCTCGACTGGATGGAGCTCGTCGGCCTGTCGAAGGCGGCCGCGCGCGCCAGGGGCGCGGGGCTGCGCGTCGTGCTCGCGATGCTGCGCGTCGAGCCGGGCGAGGAGGGGATCACGGAGCAGATCGAGCGCCTCTCACCCGACGCCGTGCTCGTGCGCCACTGGGGCGCCCTCACGCGCCTTGCGCGCGCGGCGGACCGACCGCGCCTCGTCGGCGACTTCTCGCTCAACGTCACCAACTCGATCACCGCGCGCTACCTCCTCTCGCGGGGGCTCGACGCGGTGACCGCGTCGTTCGACCTCGACGAGGCGCAGCTCTTCGCGATGCTGCAGGCGACGCCGCGAGGCCGCGTCGACGTCGTCGTGCACCACCGCATCCCGACCTTCCACACCGAGCACTGCCTCTACGCGCACCTGCTCAGCGAGGGGCGCGACCACCACGCGTGCGGGCGCCCTTGCGAGCGGCACCGCATCGACGTGCGCGATCACCTCGGCAACGAGCACCCGGTGATCGTCGACGCCGGCTGCCGCAATACCGTCTTCAACGAGTCGCCGCAGAGCGCGGCGAGCCTGGTCCCGAGGCTGATCGAGCGCGGCGTGCGCAGGCTGCGGGTCGATTTCGTGCGCGAGTCGAAGGGGGAGGCGCGGCGCGTGATCGACGCCTACCGCGCGCTCGTGCGCGGCGAGATCGACCCGGCGGGGCTGGTCCGCACGCTCGGCGTGCGCGACCAGTTCGGCGTCGGCGCCGGGCGGCGCGAGCTCATCGGCGAGGCCACGGCCTGAGCGCCGCGGCGCGTCGGCTCAATGCGCGACGGCCCGCTTGGCGCGCTCCATCGCGGCGAGCAGCGGCGCCGCGTCGTGCTCGTCGTAGAAGTACTTGTACGGGCCGTCGCCCGCGCGCACGTCCGCGAGGATCGAGCCGTCGGGCTTGAGGAAGAGCGTGCGCGGGATGTAGCCGCCGTCGGGCTGGTAGTTGCGCGCGAAGTCCTCGGCGTCGTCGGAGTTCGCGCGGATCATCACGAAGTGCTTGGCGGCCACAGCGACGCGCGCGTCGGAGAAGACGTGGCTGTAGTTCTTGCAGTGCGGGCACCACGACGTGTAGAGCACGAGCATCGCCGGCCGGCCGCTGCGCTTGGCCTCGTCGAGCCCCGCCTCGGGGGTACGCCACGCGATCGCGGTGCCGCCCCAGCTCTCGGCGGCCGCCGCGGGCTCGACCGTCGGCGCGGGGGCGGGCCTGGTCGGTGCGCGCGCGCCGGCCGTCGTGGTCGACGGGGGCGCGATCGTCGCCTTCGCGGGCGCGGCGCGCTGCCACTCCTTCGGTGTTCCGGCGTCGCAGCCGAGCGAGGTCGTGACGAGGGCGAAGCCGATCGCGGCGCCGAGACGCATCGGCGTTCTCATAGCACGTCGTCGACCGTGTCCAGGCCGCCCGGCGGGCCTGGCCGATCAGCTCTGCGCGTCGTACACCGTCGCAGCCAGGAGCTTCTGCGCCGTCGGCCGCGTGGGCGGTTCGACGTTCGGACGGAGGTCCTCCTCGAGCGCGAGCTCGAGCCGCTCGTAGCGCGAAGGGTTCGCCGCGACCAGCCGGTCGTTGCCGAGCAGCGCGAAGAAGTGCGGGGCCAGCTCGGGCGCGGCGACGGCGCGGGAGAAGCGATCGGCGGCGTCACGCGCCGCCTCGGGCGCGATCGCCGTCGAGGTGCAGATGGTGTCGCCCGGGATCGCGTCGCGGCTGACGGCCAGCACGTGCAGCCGTGCGTCGCCCAAGAACGCGCCCTGCGCGATCTCGCCTTGCGGGCTGACGCGGCAGACCACGGCGCCGACGTCGGCCTCGTCCTCGACGAGCGCGCGCAGCACGTCCTCGTGCGAGCCGACGAACGCTTGCTCCGACAGCCGCACGTCGGGCTCGACCCCGGCGCCGCGCAGCATGCGCCGCGGGATGAGGTAGCCCGCCGCCGACCATGGCCCGACCCACGCAGCGCGCAGCCCGCGAACGTCGCGCACGCCGCGCAGCCCGAGGTCGGCGCGCGCGACGATGGCCGACGAGTAGGAGCGCCGTCCGTCGCGCTCGACCGCGAACGACAGCCGCGCGGCCCCGGCCCGGCGCGCGCGCA
>JAJXTK010000749.1 GCA_021783935.1 Myxococcales bacterium
GCTCCCATCGGTGCACGGTCCGTGACGACACGCCCAGCGCCCCCGCGAGGTCGGCCTGGTTCATCCGCGCGGCGCGCCGGGTGGCGGCGATGAGGGCGCCCGGCGTGGGCGCGGGGGGGCGGGCGGGGATCTTCGCCATCGGGATGCTCCTGCCGGACGAGCGGTCGTCGTCGGACGACAGCGTCTCACGGTCGGACATCGTTGGCGAGATCTTCGACGATGTTGTCTGATGTTTCGATCTTGGTGGATGAATCGTCAAAGACGTTGTCGAAGCATCGGACGATCTTCAGGACGAAGACTCGGTCATTGGCTGGACATTCGACAACGATGGCCGACTCGTCATGGACCTTGTCGAAGCATCGGACGACGTTCGGAGAAGATTCCGTCATCGAGTTGAGTGCCCTGTTCCGGAGGGGATCAGGTACACCGCGCGGCGCTCGGCTTCGTACCTGCTCCTCCGCACGCTCGCTCGATGACGGACCCGCCGCACCTCGACTTCGGCGATCACTTCGCAAACATCTCGCGCAACACGACCAGCACGCGCTCCAGGGTCGCCGGTTGGAGGCTGCCCAGGCGGCGGACCAGTCGCTCGCCATCGATCGTTCGAACCTGGTCCGCGACGACGTGCCCGCTCTTGCCCGTGAAGCGACAGGGAATGCGATAGGGATAGGGATGGCTCCCGGTGGTCAGCGGCGCCACGATCACCGTGCGAAGGTGGAGGTTCAGTTCGTCCGGCGATACGACGACGCACGGCCGCGTCTTCCGGATCTCGCTCCCCCTCGTCGGGCTGAAATCGACGAGGAACACGTCGCCCCGCCGCGGCGTCACCAGCGCCACTCGTCCTCCTCGAAGGCGGTGCCTACGTCGGTGCCGATGCCTTCGTCGTCGCCGGCCGCCCGCATCCTCTCCGCCGCCTCGGCCCACCCCTTCCGCGCCGACCGCGCGGGCGCGATCACGATGGTGTGATCCTCGACGCGCAGGTCGACGTCGTCGGGCAGCCCCGCCTCCTCGATCAAGGGGCGCGGCAGGCGTACGCCGCGGGAGTTTCCGATGCGCACCAGCTTGGCCTTCATGGTAATTACATTGTTCGTACGCGGCTCGCCGGCGTCAAGGCGAACCGCGCCGTAGGGCTGCCTGCGGCGGTCGCCTCGGTTCGCACGGACGTCACCGTGGCGAACGGGAACGGGAACGAAAGCGAACGGAACGGGAACGGAAACGAACGGAACGAGATCGCGAACGCAACGCCTGCTACGCTCCCCGCGTGCGCCGCTCCCTGCTGATCCTCTCGCTCGCCCTCTGCGCCCGCGCCCTCGCCGACCAGCCCGCTCCGCACCTCGTCGCGCGCTCCGGCGAGGCGATGGGCACCGTGGTCGACATCCGCGTCTGGACGAGCGACGACGACAAGGCGCGGGCCGCGATCGACGCCGCCTTCGACGAGATCGCGCGCGTCGAGCGGCTGATGACCACCTGGCGCGACGACTCGGACATCGCGCGGCTGAACGCCGCCGCCGGTGTGGCGCCGGTGGTGGTGTCGCCCGAGACGCTGGAGTGCGTGAAGCGCTCGCTCGAGTTCTCGCGCCGCTCGGGCGGCGCCTTCGACGTCACCTTCTACGCGCTCCACGGGCTGTGGAAGTTCGACCAGGACCTCGACCCGCGGCTGCCCGATCCGGCCGAGGTGAAGCGCCGCATCAAGCTGATCGACTACCGCAAGCTCGTCGTCGACGAGAAGAAGCGGACCCTCTTCCTCAAAGAGAAGGGGATGCGCGTGAACCTCGGCGGCATCGGCAAGGGGTACGCGGTGGACCGCGCGACGAAGGTGCTGCGCGACCGCGGCTTCCGCGACGCCATCGTGCAGGCGGGCGGCGACCTCATGCTCGCCGGCAGCAAGGGCGGCCGGCCGTGGCAGGCGGGGATCCGCGACCCGCGCGGCGAGCGCGACGTCTACTTCGCCATCGGCGCGGTCACCGATCACGCCTTCTCGACGGCGGGCGACTACGAGCGCTTCTTCTTCGTCGACGGCAAGCGCTACCACCACATCATCGATCCGAAGACCGGCTGGCCCGCGACGCGCGCGCGCTCGGTGACGATCTGGGCGCCCGACGCCACCACCGCCGACGGGCTCGACGACCCGGTGCTGATCATGGGCTGGAAGGAGGGGCTGGCGATGATCGACCAGCTCGGGCCGCAGGTGGGCGCCGTGGTCGTGGACGCGGACAACCAGGTCCACGTCTCGAAGTCGATGCAGGGGATCGTGACGATCCTGCGCCCCCCGACGCCGGGGCCGTAAGAGCCTGAAATCCCCTTCGCTCGTGAGCGTGAGCGTGAGCGTGAGCGTGAGCGTGAGCGTGAGCGGCTCTCGATGCATCACACTGGGCGAGCCTCGGGGAGCCACGGCCTGAAGGCCGCGGCTCCGGAAGCAACGACCCCTTCGGGGCCCGCGATTTCGCCAATCGCATGGCGAAGCCGCGTCGCATTGCGCCCGTTCGACGCCCCGCAGGGGCGGTTGCCTCCGGAGCCATGGGCGAAAGCCCACGCTCCCCAAACGATCGACGAGCCGGCATCTTGTGATGTATCGAGAAGCGCTCACGCTCACGGGGCGGTCGGGCGGCAGTAGGCGCGTGCCGTGACGCCGCCGGCGGGCGCGACCCATGCGTCGCGCCGCATCAACGCAACACCGGCGATCACCACCCGCTCCGACGCGGCGCTGCCGAGGGCGCGGCCCAGCTCGCCGTCGTCGAACAGCACGGCGCACGCGGGCGCGGAGGAGCCGAGCGCGTCGCGCCAGCCCGGCACGTCGACGCGGACGACACGGCTCGCGTCGAGCCCGGAGTAGAAGGCGACCGCGGCGGCGTCGAAGCCGCCGTTGCCGTCGACGAGGACGCGCCCGCCCGGAGGTGCGTTGGCGCGCAGCCAGGCGGCGGCTCGCTCGACCGACGGGGGCAGGTCCGCGATCGGGCTC
>JAJXTK010000750.1 GCA_021783935.1 Myxococcales bacterium
CTCGGCCGCCTCGATCGCGCCGAGCCTCGCCCAGAAGCCCCCCGCCGCGGCGGCGGCCTCCTCCGCGAGCGTCCCTGCGGCGCCGCCGGCCGAGGCCGCGCCCGCGAACGGCGACGTGGCGATCCCGGCGGTGCTCACCGTCGACGGCGCGCTCCAGATCTTCCGCGAGCGCGGCTACGATCTGCTCGTCGCCGACGCCGCGGTGCTCGGCGCCGAGGGGGACGAGATCGCCGCGGGCGCGGTCGTCAACCCGACCGTCACCGCCGGCGTCTCCAAGGTCTTCACCTACTCGCCCGGCGCGGTGTGCGTCGACGGCGGCGGCTGCTCTTCGTTCGGCTTCTCGTTCGGCGTCACCGACAACGGCGCGCTCGTCGACGTGCTGATCGGCAAGCGCCCGCTGCGCCTGAAGGTCGCGCGCAACGCCCTCGCCATCGCGCGCACGAGCAAGGAGGACACGCAGCGCCAGCTCGAGCTGCAGCTCAAGAGCGCGCTCATCCAGCTCGCGGCCGCCAAGGAGGGGATCGACCTCGCCAAGGAGGTCGCCGCGGCGCAGAACCAGACGTACGAGATCAGCAAGGACAAGTACCCGCGCGTCATCAACGCCGGCGATCTCGCGCGCATCCAGACCGCGAAGCTCGAGGCCGACCAGCAGGTCGACATGGCGATCCAGAACGAGCGGGTGAACCGCGCGTCGGTCGCCTTCCTGCTCGGCGTGCGCGGGACGGTGCCGCCGTTCGCGGCCGATCCGACGATGCTCAAGTACGTGGTGCCCGCGAAGCTCGCGTCGACCACCGAGGACGCGCTCGTGCGTCAGGCGCTCGAGAGCCGCCCCGACGTGAAGATCGCGATGATGCAGATCCAGCGCTCGGAGGCGGTGATCGATCTCGCCAAGCGCAACCGCTACCCCGACGTCGCGCTCTTCATGCAGTACTCGCAGATCGGCACCGGCAACAACGCGCTCAGCCCGCCCACGGTGACCTTCGGCGTCTCGCTGCCGCTGCCGCTCTTCTACAACCAGCGCGGCGAGATCAAGCGCGCCGAGGCCGACTACGGCGCCAACACCATCCTGCGCAAGAAGGCCGAGAGCCAGGCGGTCTCCGACGTCGTGCAGGCGTGGGCCCTCTTCGAGACCTCCAAGGCGACCGTCGAGCGCATGGAGAGCGGCGGCCTGCTCGAGAGCGCCAAGAAGGCGCGGGAGATCACCCAGATTCAGTACAACGCCGGGCAGTCGACGCTGCTCGACTACCTCGACGCGACGCGCACCTACATCGGCACGAACCTCGAATACGTCAACGATCGCCTGACCTACTGGACCGCCGTCTTCCAGCTCGAAGCCGCGGTCGGGGTGGAGCTCCGCTCATGAACGCGCGCCCGAAGCTCGTCGCATCGTCGTTCCTGGTCCTCGGCCTCGCCGTCGCGGCCTCGTCCTGCCATCGCGGCGAGGGAGCCGAGGTCCCGAGCCCCGCTGCGCAGGCGCAGCCCCCCGTCAACGAGGTGTGGCTCAGCGACGCGCAGATGAGGGAGGCGAAGATCCAGGTCGAGCCGATCGAGGACCAGGACGTCGACGACGTCATCCTCACGAGCGGCCGCGTGACCTTCGACGACCTCCTGGTCACGCACGTCTTCTCGCCGGTCACCGGGCGCATCACGAAGATCGAGGCGTCGCCGGGGCAGCGCGTGAAGAAGGGGGACGCGCTCGCGACGATCGAGTCGCCCGACGTCGGCATCGCCTCGAGCGATCTCTCCAAGGCGCAGGCCGACCTCGTCGCCGCCGAGCACGATTTCAAGCGCATCAAGGCGCTCTTCGCGCAGAACGCCGCCTCCGAGCGCGACGTCGAGCAGTCGGAGGACGCCTATCGCAAGGCGCAGGCCGAGCTCGAACGCGCGCGCCAGAAGGCCTGGCTGCTCAAGGGGGGCGCCGACGCCGTCACGCAGACGTTCACGCTCCAGGCCGGCATCGAGGGGGAGGTCATCTCGCGCTTCGTCAACCCCGGCATGGAGGTGCAGGGGCAGTACGGCGGCGGGACGGCCGTCGAGCTGTTCACGATCGGCGAGCTCGATCGCGTCTGGATCATGGCGGACGTCTACGAGCTCGACTTCGCGCGCGTGAAGGTCGGCACGCCGGTGACGGTGCGCGCGGTGGCCTACCCGGGGCGCGAGCCGTTCAAGGGGACGGTCGAGTGGATCTCGGGGGTGCTCGACAAGGACACGCGCACCGCGAAGGTGCGCTGCTCGCTCGAGAACCCCGGCCACCTGCTGCGCCCCGAGATGTTCGTGACCGTCACGCTGCGCGTCGACCAGAAGCGGGAGCTCGCCTTCCCGCGCAACGCGCTCATGCGCCTCGGCGACGTGACGGTCGTCTTCCTCGAGACCGGCAAGACCGCCGACGGGAGGACCAAGTTCCAGCGCGTCCCCTTCGCCGCCGACGAGGGGGAGAACGGCAGGTGGATCCCGATCGCGGGCTCCAGCGTGCCCCAAGCGCTGACCAAGGGCGCGCGCGTCGTCACCGCGGGCGCCGTGCTGTTGTCGTCGTCCGGCTGACCCTTCGGCTCCGAGCCTGCGCTCCGTCGGGTAGAGCCCGCGCGGGGCGCGCCCCATATCGAACGCGCAAAGACGCGCGCTTCGCGAGGCATCGTCGTGCCCTCGCGCGAGGCGCGCCGTCGGACGCGGGACAGGACGTCACGTGATCCAGAAACTCGTCGCCTTCGCGCTGCGGATGCCCTTCATCGTCATCGCCGTCGCCGTCGGCGTGATCATCGCGGGGTCGCTGTCGTACCAAGCGCTCGACATCGAGGCGTACCCGAACCCGGTGCCGCCGCTCGTCGAGGTGATCGCGCAGCCACCGGGGCAGAGCGGCGAGGAGGTCGAGCGCTACGTCACCATCCCGCTGGAGGTCGGCCTCGCCGGCATGCCGGGGCTCGATCACGTCCGCTCGCAGTCGATCTTCGGGC
>JAJXTK010000751.1 GCA_021783935.1 Myxococcales bacterium
GAGCGGGCGACGTCATAGGACGGTACGCAAATCCGCCCGCCCGCGTGTCTGCGGGCCGGCGAGACGTCCGCCGCTACCGTGGCGATGCGACCGTGGTCGATCGCCAAGGACGAGAGCGCTTGATCGACGGCAGCGCGGGCGGTGGAAGAGACGTCGACGAAGACAGCGTTCGGCATCGTGGACCCCCGAGGAGCGGCTTCGACCCCATGGCCGGTGTTGGGCACGTACGATCGATGAAACGAGAGGCGAGAGCGGCTGCTCAAATATGAATAAAATTCGCAATATTCCGTCCAAGCCCCTACCCCGCATGGGGTTTTGACCCGACGGCGATCCTTGGATCGTTGGCGCCACGAATCGGTCACAGCCGAGGCGAAGAAAACTTCGTTCGACATGTCGAACAATCGCGCCGTCCATGGGCTTGCGACCCCGCCGCGCGTCGACTTGCTTGCCCGTCATGTCGAACATCGTGCTCGTCACGGGGGCCTCGTCGGGGATCGGCGCCGCCACGGCGCGGCGCTTCGTGCGCGCCGGCGCGCGCGTGATCGCCGCCGCGCGCCGCATGGATCGCCTGACGAGGCTCCGAGATGAGCTCGGGCCCGCGCTGCACGCCGTCGAGCTCGACGTCCGCGATCGCGACGCCGTCGAGCGCTGCGTCGCGGCGCTCCCCCCGGAGCTCGCGGCGATCGATGTGCTCGTGAACAACGCGGGGCTCGCCCTCGGCCTCGCGCCGGCGCCGTCGGCGAGCCTCGAGGACTGGGAGCAGATGGTCGACACCAACGTGAAGGGGCTCCTCTTCGTCACGCGCGCGATCCTCCCCGGCATGGTCGAGCGACGCCGCGGCCACGTCGTCAACCTCGGCTCGGTCGCCGGCAGCTACCCCTACCCAGGCGGCAACGCGTACGCGGGCACCAAGGCCTTCGTCGAGCAGTTCTCCCTCGCGCTGCGCGCCGACGTGCACGGCAGCGGCGTGCGCGTCACCAGCGTGGAGCCGGGCATGGTCGAGACCGAGTTCTCGGAGGTGCGCTTCGGCGGCGACGTCGAGCGCGCCGCGGCGGTCTACCGCGGCTTCCGCCCGCTGAGCGGCGACGACATCGCGGAGGCGATCGTCTGGTGCGCCTCGCTGCCGGCGCACGTGAACATCAACCGGCTCGAGATCATGCCGACGGCGCAGAGCTTCGCGGGGTTCGCCGTCGCCAAGGGTTGACGCTTTGCATGGTGGCTCGGCCGTGAGAGCGTGACCGCCATGCACCTGCACGACTTCTTCGCCCGCGAGCAGGTCGACGTAGCGGGGCTCGCTCGCTACTTCGACGGGCTGTCGGGCGAGCTGCGCGCCGACGAGGCGTGCGACCTCTCGGGGCACGAGCAGGCGCGCCTTTTCGATGCGGCGAAGGGGTTTTTCGGCCGACGCGGCTCGCCGACTTCGTGCCCGCGAGCAAGGCGCCCCTCGAGGAGGTCGTGCACTTCGGTCGCAACTCGATGCCGCTCTTCTCGACCTTCCAGAAGCGCTTCTGCAGGCCGGGCGACGAGCACGCGCCCGAGCTCTGGGGGTACAACGAGCAGCCGATGCGGCTCTTCACGGGGCCCGGCTACTTCGTCGCGCGCGAGATCGAGCACGACGAGGTGCTCATCGACTACACGGCCCTGCCCGCCGGACGCGCGCCGAGCTGGCCCGAGCTCTCGCCGAACCACGCGCGCCTCGGCCGCTTCATCTACGACGGCACCCAGGACGCGATGCGCGGCGTGAGCCACCACGTCTCGGTCGGGCGCGCGGCGCGCGCGGGCAAGTGGCTCGACAATTGGTTCGTGCTCTGTCGCGACGCGGCCTGAGCCTCACGCGCGCTTGTCGCGCGCGATGGCGCCGACCTTGCCCATCGTCGCGCGCAGGTAGTCGGCCGGCGCGATCAGGAGCTGCGTGCCGCGCACGCCCGCGGAGATGGACACGACGTCGAAGAGCTCGAGCGTCTCGTCGACGAGCACCGGGTAGTCCTTCTTGCACGCGAGGGCGGTGACGCCGCCGCGGATGTAGCCGGTGAGCGGCTGCACGTCCTTGAGCGGCACGGTGTCGACCTTCGCGTCGCCGGTGAGCCTCGCGAGCGCCTTCAGGTCGAGCTCGGCGTCTCCCGGCACGACGGCGAGCGCGACGCCGTGTCGATCGCCGCGCACCACGAGCGTCTTGAAGACCTGCTCGGCCGGCAGGCCGATCTTGACGGCGACCATCTCGGCGCGGAGGTCCTCCGGGTCGACGTCGTACTCGCGCAGCTCGTAGTGGATGCCGAGCGAGTCGAGGATGCGGGCGGCGTTCGTCTTCATGGCGCGGGCACTCGAGCCGATCGGCGCGCGCGACGCCAGCTTCGACGGTCCTCGAGGGCGCGCTCGACGTCGTCGGCGGCGAGCACGTTCGCGGCGAGCACGCCCGCCTTCTGCAGCGGCGCGAGGTTCACGCGCACGCCGTCGTCGAGGTCCGGCTCGTACGGCGCGCCGTCGAAGCCCGCGCGCGCCACCGCCTCGATCGCCCGCGCGAAGCGCTCGAGCTCGTCGCGCCTCGCGGGCGCCCGCTCGCGCGCGCGTGGCACGAGCTCGCCGGCGATGCGCTCGAGCAGGCGGCGATCACAGCGGTGCGCGTGCACCACGCACGAGAAGGCCGGCCTGCGCCCCGCCGAGGCGAGCTGCCAGAGCACCGGACGACGCCGGAAGCGGGCCACGTGCTCGCAAAACAGCGCGCGCGCGAGGTGCCGAGCGAGCGTGGTGCCCGTCGCGCGCGAGAACGCCTCCGACGCAGCCTCGCTCGGGCGCAGCAGGCCGAGCAGCGAGTCGGCCCCGTCGTCGAGCGTCGCGACGCCGATCGCCGACGAGCGAGCCTCGCGCGTCGAGGGCCAGCGGTGCCCGAAGGCGCGCAGCACGCGCACCTCGATCGCGACGCGCGCGTGCTCGTCGAGCGCGGCGCGG
>JAJXTK010000752.1 GCA_021783935.1 Myxococcales bacterium
GGGCGCTGGTGCAGGTCGACGCGAAGGGCTCCAAGGCCGAGCCGCTCGGCAGCGTCACGGGCGCGCTCGGCCTCTTCGCGCTCCCGACCGGCGCCGTGGCGGTCGTCTCGAGCGCGGACGCCGTGCTGCGAACCGTTCGCTGAGCGGCGGGCATCCGACGTCGAAGGGAAGAGGGTCGGCGATGGCGGCGCAGGCGAAGAGGAAGAACGGTCGTGGCTGGCTCGATCGCCTGTCCTACCCGGCGACGGTGACGCTGCTCGTAGTGGCCGGCTTCTTCGGCCTCGCGGTGCTCCCGCGCGTGCTCGCCGCGACGCACGCGATGGTCGGCAAGCCGGCCCCCGAGGTGACCTTGCCGGTGCTTTGGGATCGCCTCGCGCCGCCGACCGGCGCCGCGCGAACCATCGATCTCGCGTCGCTCAAGGGCAACGTCGTCGTCCTCGATTTCTGGGCCCCTTGGTGCAACCCGTGCCGGCACGAGATGCCGATCCTCGATCAGCTCGCGCGTCGCATGGCCCCGCAGGGGGTCATGGTCGTCGGCGTGATGGTCGACCCCGATCACGACGGCGCGCTCGAGCTGATCAAGCGCATGGGTATCGGCTACCCGCAGCTCGAGGACGTGCAGGGCAAGGCGCAGCAGGCCTTCGACGTGCGCAGCCTGCCGAGCCTCGTCGTGCTGGACAGAAACGGCAAGGTAGTCTCCTACCACCAGGGGTTCACGACCGAGGAGGATCTCGAAGAGGAGCTGAAGAAGGCGATGTCGATGTGATGGCCTGCGCCGCGCGCGCGCCTCACGCCGTCATGTTCTCGGTGCCGACCTCGGCCCCCTCGGCGTGCACCCGGTTCTCGTCGCCGATCGCCTTCTTCAGCGGCGCGTACAGCAGCACCATGAGCACGCCGGTCGCGATCGAGATCATGCCGAGCACGACGAAGAACTTCTCGTGCGACCACTTCTCCCAGAAGGTCCCGAGGTAGCCGGAGAGGTAGTTGCCGGCGAAGCTCGATCCGAGCCAGAAGCCCATCATGAGCGACACGATCCGCGGCGGGGCGATCTTGGTGACCAGCGACAGCCCCACCGGCGAGAGGTAGAGCTCCCCCATCGTCAGCATCGCGGTGCAGCCGATGAGCCACCACATGCTCGCGACGCCGCCGTGATCGACCAGCTTCGCCGGCAGCATCATCACGAGGAACGAGACGCCGAGCACGAAGCAGCCGATGGCCATCTTGGCGACGCTGGAGGGCTCCGTTCCCTTCTTGGCCTGGCGCTCCCAGAGCACGTTGATGAACGGCGTGAAGGCGAAGATGAACGCCGGGTTCACCGACTGGAACCACGTCGCCGGCATCTCCCAGCCGAGCCCGAGAAAGGCGAAGATGTGCCGATTGCTGTTGTTGTCGGCCCAGAGGGCGAGCGTGTTGCCCTGCTGCTCGTAGACCGCCCAGAACGACACGTTGAGCGCGCAGAGCACGATGAGCGCGAAGATGCGCTGCCACTCGACGCGGGTGAACGGATGCTTGTCGTCGACCTTGCCCTCTTTGCGCTTCTGGACGTTGTCGGGCGCGAGGTGCTTGAGGCCGGAGACGTACTGGACGAGGCCGCCGAGCATGCCGACGCCGGCGGCGCCGAAGCCGTAGCGCCAGCCATAGGTCTCGCCGATGTAGCCCGCGATGATCCCCGCGAGGAAGGCGCCGAGGTTGATGCCGACGTAGAAGATGTTGAACGCGCGATCGCGCCGCCCGTCGCCCGGCGCGTACAGGCCGCCGACCTGCGTCGAGATGTTGGGCTTGAAGAGGCCGTTGCCGATGATCAGCAGCACGAGCCCGGCGTAGAAGAGCGAGGGCACCATGAGCACGAACTCGCCGACGGCCATGATGATCCCGCCGACGATCACGGTGCGGCGCTGGCCGAAATAGCGGTCTGCGAGCATGCCGCCGAAGAGCGGCGTGAGGTACACGAGCGCGGTGTAGAGGCCGTAGATCTGCGACGAGAGCTGCTGCGTCGTCTGCGGGCCGAAGACCGACTCGATGGCGTGCTTGACCGCGCCGAAGCCGACGACGTGCTCGACCTGCCCCTGCAGGAAGAGGTACTTCGTCATGTAGTACACGAGCAGGGTGCGCATGCCGTAGTAGCAGAAGCGCTCCCACATCTCGGTCATGAACAAGACGCCGAGCCCGCGCGGGTGCCCGAAGAGCTCGCTCTGTGGTTTCCACGGCTGCGAGGCGGAGTCGGCGTGAGCGCTCATCGCGCCCGCTCTAGCGCACGTCGGTCGCGGCGAGAACGTGCCGGCGCGTCAGGCGCGCGACGAAGGCTCAGCTCTCGCTGGCGCGCCGCGCAGACGCCTCCGCACGCGCCGCCTCGCGCGCCTCCTGCGTCGCCGCGCGCCCCTCCGCGCTGTCGGCCGCGGGCAGCACGATGCGCAGGCGCGCTCCCCCCATGGGAGCCTCCTCGCACGCGATCGTGCCGCCGTGCTCGACGACGATCTTCTTGACGATCGCCAAGCCGAGGCCGGTGCCCTCGGTGCGCGTCGTGAAATACGGATCGAAGATGCGGACGCGATCGTCGCTCGGGACGCCGGGGCCGTCGTCGTCGACGTCGATGGCGAGGTGCCCATCTTCGAGCGCCGAGGCGTGGACGAGCACGCGATGGCCCAGCCCCGTCGCGCGGATCGCCTGCACGGCGTTGCGCACCAGGTTGTCGATCGTCTTGCGGAGCATCTGCCGATCGACGGCGACGTCGGGGGCGCCCGGCGTCGGCGCCTCGACCGCGACCTCGACCCGGATCGCGACGCCGCCGCTCGGCGTCAGCCGCGCGACGTCGGCCTCGTCGGTGCCGAGCCCGAGCCGCTCGACGGCGGGGCGCAGCTCGTCGAGCAGCTCGGCGATCGGCGTCGCTTGCAGGCGCGCGCGCGGCAGGCGCGCGAACTCCGAGAACTCCGAGACCAGGCGCC
>JAJXTK010000096.1 GCA_021783935.1 Myxococcales bacterium
GCTCGACACGCTTCGATCGTACTGCGCCGCCGCCTCCCGCTCCCTTCCCCCGCACCGCGGGGGAAGGGCTGGGGATGGGGGCTGTTAGAACGCGACCACTCGCTCAGCAGGAGAACCACACCCCCTGCTCATCGCGAAATACCCCTTACCCGCGGGGTGGATGATTGGCCGCCACGGATCGACACGCCTGCAGGGGCGTCCCGCGATTCTCACGTCCGACTGGGATTCTCCCACCCGGAGGTATGCGCGCCTCCATCGGAAGGGTCTTGATCTCGACGCCGAATCTGCGCGCAGATTGGAGGGATTCGACGCAAAACAATCGTCTTGTCGTGAAATCGCTCCGACATTAGCTGTTTGGATATGCCGTCGAGACGCGTGCACGCGCGCGTGATGAGCGCGATCGCCGGCGGCACCGCGTACTTCATCGCCTTCAACGCGGGCCCCGACGTGACCGCCGCGCCGTCGATCTCGTCGGACGACGCCGCGGTCGACGCGCACCAGGAGGCACACGTCGCCTGGGCGCCCCCGCACGAGGCCGACGGGTTGCTCGGCGCTCGCTGCGCACGCGATCTCGACTGCTCCGCGGGGCTGCGGTGCGCGCGCAAGGGAGCCGATCTCACCGTCGACGCCGCGCGAGGCGAAGACGACTACCCAGCGGCCGGGATCTGCACCCTGCCGTGCACGACGAACGACGACTGCCTCACGCTCGCCGAGGGCGCCGTCTGCCACGCCGCGACCCCTCACGCCTCGTCGCCGCGCTACTGCCTCGAGCCGTGCCGCGCCGGCGCGACGACGCGCTGGCCGGCCCTCGATCCGGCGAAGTGCCACGGGCGCGCCGACCTCGCGTGCTCCGACGCCACGAACGCGTGCGAGCCGTCGTGCGGCGACGACGCGAACTGCGCGAGCGGCGACGCGTGCGAGCCGACTCGCGGCGCCTGCCGGAGCGGGCTCGCGCATGGCGCGGTAGACGTCGGCGGCGGCGCTCCGTGCGGCAGCGGCGGCGCGTGGATGATGCCGTCGATGGGCGAGGCTCCGACGCTCTATTGCACCGAGGCCTGCACGATCGGCGCGCTCGCAGCGTGCGGTTGGGACGGCAGGAGCAGCCCGGCGCCCGCGGGATGCCTCCTCGCGCGTCGGACCGGTCTCGGGGCCGGCGATCGTGGCGACTGCGCGAGGCTCTGCGATCGCGACGCCGACTGCGCCTCGCCCTCGCGGTGCCTACCGCTGAGCGGCGAGGAGGCGGCCACCTATGGGCGCGCGGGGTGGTGCTGGGCGAAGGGGAACGACGCAGCGAGCGACCCGCATGCCGTCACGATCGGGCGCGCGACGTAGGTGCTCGTGGGAGCACGAAGAGGCGCCCGCTCCCGGCCTCGGCGCTGGACTTTCCCGCGCCTCTGGATTCGTCGTAGACGCCTCGCATGGACGCGATCCGAATCCGAGGCGGCAAGGTCCTCAAGGGGAGCCTGAAGGTCAGCGGCGCCAAGAACGCGGCGCTCCCGATCCTGTCGGCGACGCTGCTTGCCGACGGCCCCTCACTCCTGCGCAACGTGCCCGTGCTGCGCGACATCGACACGACGCTCGCGCTCCTGCGCTTCCTCGGCTGCGAGACGAGCTTCGACAAGACGCGCCACGAAGTCACGCTCCACGCGACGCGCCTGTCGCGCGCCGAGGCGCCCTACGAGCTCGTCAAGCAGATGCGCGCCTCGGTGCTGGTGCTCGGGCCGATGGTCGCGCGCCACGGGCGGGCGAAGGTGTCGCTCCCCGGCGGCTGCGCGATCGGCGCGCGCCCGATCGATCAGCACCTCAAGGGGCTCGAGGCGATGGGGGCGAAGATCCGCCTCGAGAAGGGCTACGTGCTCGCCGAGGGGCCCGGCGACGGCGGCCGGCTCAAGGGGGCCGACATCGCCTTCGATCTTCCGACCGTGACCGGCACCGAGAACCTCATGATGGCCGCGGCGCTCGCCAAGGGGCGCACGACGCTCTGGAACTGCGCGCGCGAGCCGGAGGTCGAAGAGCTCGGCCGCGTGCTCAACAAGATGGGCGCGCGGGTCGACGGCGCGGGGACCGACGTCGTGCACATCGATGGCGTCGACACCCTCTCGCCCTTCGATCACGCGATCATCCCGGACCGCATCGAGGCCGGCACGTACATGATCGCCGCGGCGGCGGTGCCCGAGAGCGACGTGCGCGTCGAGGGGGCGGTGCTCGAGGACCTCGAGGCGCTGGTGCTCAAGATGCGCCAGGCGGGCGTCGACATCGAACGCGACGGCGACGCCGTTCGGGTCAGGCGCCGCGGTCCGCTGCAGCCGGTGAACGTCACGACGGCGCCGCACCCCGGGTTCCCGACCGACATGCAGGCGCAGTTCCTGGTGCTGATGACGCGGGCGCAAGGCGAGTCGGTGATGACCGAGACGATCTTCGAGAACCGCTTCATGCATGTGCCCGAGCTCACGCGCATGGGGGCGCAGATCGAGATCCGCGGTCGCTCGGCGGTCGTGAAGGGGGGCGAGGATCTCGAAGGCACGAGCGTGATGGCGACCGATCTGCGGGCCTCCGCCTCGCTCGTCATCGCGGGGCTCTTCGCGCGCGGCGAGACCGAGGTCCGGCGCGTCTACCACCTCGATCGCGGCTACGAGCACATGGAGGAGCGGCTCGCCGCCCTCGGCGCCGACTGCGTGCGGATCAAGGACGCCGAGGGGTGAGTCGCCACGGCCGGAGCGCGAGCCCTGCGCCCTCCGGGAGCATCGAGCGGACTTGGCGTGCGCCGCGCGCTGCGGCCGACTCCCCCGAGGCGCCAAGGTCCATGCTCGCTCGATGGACCGCAGATCGCTCGTGCGCGCGAGTGCCCACGTGGTCTTCGTGCGGGCGGGCCGCTCGTCCAACGCCGCGGCCCCCGCCGGCGACACCGGGGCCGAGCCGATCGACTACGCCCCCGACACCGCCCCCCGCCGAACGACGCGAGCTGCGCGCCTCGAAGTCACGCACCCCCGTCCACGCCGTGCGCCCCTCTTCGACGAGCCGCGACCACGGCTAGACGCTCGGCTCGGATTTGACGAGCCAACACGAAGTCGGCATCAGGCGACCGCAGGCGCCTGCGAGGTGCGGCGCGGCGCCGCGGCCTTCTTGTCGACGGTGGTGAGATCGACGCTGGTGAGCGCCGAGACGCCCGGCTCGGGCATCGTCACGCCGTAGAGCACGTCGACCATCTGCATGGTGCGCTTGATGTGCGTGATGAGGATGAACTGGGAGCGATCCGTCATGGTGCGGATCGCCTCGTTGTATCGGGCCACGTTGGCCTCGTCGAGCGGGGCGTCGACCTCGTCGAGGATGCAGAAGGGCGAGGGGCGGATCTGGAAGATCGCGAAGATGAGGCTCACGGCGGTGAGCGCCTTCTCGCCGCCGGACATGAGCTCGATGTTGCCGATCTTCTTGCCGGGCGGCTGCGCGAGGATCTCGATGCCGGTCTCGAGCATGTCGTCGGGGTTGGTGAGCACCAACGACGCCTTGCCGCCGCGAAACATCTTCGGGAAGAGCTGCTGGAAGCGCTCGTTGACCGCGTCGAAGGTCTCCTTGAACAGGCGCTTGGACTCGCGGTCCATCTGCTCGATCGCCTTGAGCAGATCGGCGATGGCCTTGTCGAGATCGGCCTTCTGCTCGACGTACGCCTTGTGGCGCGAGGCGGCCTCGTCGTGCTCGCGCTTGGCGTCGAGGTTGACGGCGCCGAGCCGATCGATGAGCCCGGTGAGCTCGTGCACGCGCTCGCGGTGGCGCTCGTCGGGCTGCTCGCGCAGGTGGTAGTCGCCGACGACGCGCGGCAGCTCGAGGCCGCGGAACTTCTCGCGCACCGCCTCCACGAGGTTGCGCAGCTCGATGGCGAGCTCGCGCACGCGCATCTCGTGCTCGACGCGCGCCTTCTCGGCGACCTCCGCGGCGTGGCGGAGCGTCTTGAGCTCCGCCTCGTGCACGCCCATCGCGGCGCGCGCCGCCTCGTGCGCGTTGCGCGCGGCGGCGAGCTGGTCACGGCGGAGGTGGACGTCGTCGAGCGCGACGCCGAGCTTCTCCTTCGAGACGAACAAGAGCCCCGCGAGCTCGCCGATGCGACGGGCGCCCGCGAGGATCTCCTCCGAGAGGCGCGCCTCGCGCTCACCGAGCTCTTTCGCCGAACGCGACAGGCGCTCGAGCGCCCCCTCGAGCCCGCGCGTCTTCTCCTTCGCGCGCGCGAGCTGGACCTTGCGCTCGGTGACCACGTGGCGGCGCGCGTCGAGCTGCTCGCGCTCGTCGTCGTACTCGCGCTGCCCGTCGACCGCGTCGCGATCGACCGCGTCCTTCGCCTCGACCGACGCTTCGAGGTCGCCGCGCGCCCCCGCCTGCTCGGCCTCCGCCTCCGCGAGCTGCTCGGCGAGCTCCTCCTGCTCGGCGGCGAGCTGCTCGAGGCGCACGCGGGCGCGGTCGAGGTCCTGCTCGGCCTGCCGCAGATCGCGCTCGGCGTTCACCAGCGCGAGGTCGCCCTTGTGCTCGGCCTGGCGCGCGGCATCGAGGCCGGTCGTCGTCTCGGCGATGGCGGCGCGAAGGTGCTGGTGGCGCGCGACGAGCTCGGAGACGACCACGTCGAGGCGCGAGACGACCTCCGACAGCTCGCGCGTCTCGCGCTTGCTCTCGAGCATTCCCGCGGCGACCTGCTCGCGCGCGCCCGCGGCGATGCGGCCGTCGGCGAAGAAGACCTCCCCCTCGAGCGTGACGATCGCGCGCGGCCTCTTGGCCCCGCGCTCGTCGAGCACGCGCGCCACGCGGTGCGCAGCGGCGAAGTCACGCGCGACCACGACGTCGCCGAGCACGCCGCGCACGAGCGAGGCGTCCTGCTCGCGGATGCGCAGGCGGTCGGCGAGGTAGCCGAGCGCGTCGGGCGTCTCGCCCTCGACCAGCTCCGAGGGGAGCCCGGGCAGCGCCTCGATCGCGCGGCCGTCGAGCCCCGAGCGCGGCAGGAACGTCGCGCGCCCCTTCTTCTCGTCGCGCAGCCAGTGGGCGAGCTCGATCGCCCTCGCTTCGTCGGTGACGACGAGCGTCTGGAGGTTGTCGCCGAGCACCGCGGCGAGCGCCTGCGTCAGCTCGGGCGGCGGCTCGACGAGATCGGCGAGCATGCCGAGCACCCCGACGTCGCGCTTGTGAATGACGGCGCGAACCCCCTGCCCGACCCCCTCGAGGCGCGACTGGACCTCGAGCAGCGCCTGCATGCGCGAGCGGGCGCGGTGGAGCTCCTGCTTGTTCGTGTCGAGCGTGCGCTCGACCTCGACGAACTCGCGCCGGTAGCCCGCGAGCTTGGTCTCGAGCTCCTCGCGGCGCTGCTTGCTCGTCGCGCGCCCGTCGCGCAGCTCCTCGACGATGCGACGCAGCTCCGTCGCGCGCGCCCGGTGCTCGAGCTGCTGCGTCTCGAGCGTCTCGCGCTCGCCGAGCAGCTTCAGCTTGCGCGACTCGATGTCGGCGCGCCGACGATCGAACCCCTTGAGCGCCGCCTCGGCGCTCGCGATCTTCGCGCCGAGCTCGGAGGCCTGCCGACGAAGCTCGAGGACGCGCCGCTCGACCTCCTGAAGCCGGAGCGTCGCCTCGTGCAGGCGCTCCTCGTCGACGGCCAGCGCCCCCTCGGCGTCGACCTGCTCCTCCTGGTGGCGCGCCAGCTCCTCGGCGAAGCGGTCCTGCTCTTGCGCCAGCGCCGCGCGCTCGGTCGACACGTTGGCCAGCTCGCGCGAGGCGTCGACCTCTCGCGCTCGAATGGTCGACAGCTGGTCCTTCGCGCGGGCCATCTCCGCCTCGAGCGAGCGCACCTCGTTCTCGGCCGCGTAGTGCGCCGTCTGGGCCCCTTCGAGGTGCCGCTCGGTCTCGAGCGCGGCGAGCCGCAGCCCCTCGAGCTCCGCCTCACGGGCGACCAGGGCGGAGCGCTTGTCGGACGCCTCCACCTCGAGATCGGCGAGCGCGCCGGCGTAGTGCTTCTGCATCGCCACGACGCCGAGGTACTTGTGCGCGGCGTCGTGCAGCACGAGGTCGTCGAGCTCGGCGCGGTAGGCGAGGTAGCGCTCGGCCTTCTGCGCTTGGCGCTTGAGCGAGCCGAGCGACTTCTCGAGCTCGGAGATGATGTCGCCGACGCGCAGCAGATTCTGCTGCGTGAGCTCGATCTTCCGCTCGGCCTGCTTACGCTTGCTCTTGTACTTGGTGATGCCCGCGGCCTCCTCGATGAGGATGCGGCGGTCTTCGGGCTTGGCCGAGACGATGAGGCCGACCTTCCCCTGCTCGACGATCGCGTAGGCCTTGGTGCCCGCGCCGGTGCCGAGGAAGAGATCGGTCACGTCCTTGAGGCGGACCTGCGTCTTGTTGATCAGGTACTCGCTGTCGCCGTCGCGCGTGAGGCGGCGGGTGACCGCGATCTCCGGGTAGTCGCGGTACTCGACGGGCGCGAGGCCGTCTTCGTTGGCGAAGGTGAGCGTCACGTCGGCGAAGCCGTGCGGGCCGCGCGAGTCGGAGCCGTTGAAGATGACGTCTTCCATCGACCTGCCGCGCAGGTGCTTGGCGGACTGCTCGCCCATGCACCAGCGGATCGCGTCGACGATGTTCGACTTGCCGCAGCCGTTGGGGCCGACGATGCCCGTGACGTCGTGGTCGAACTTGACGACGGTGCGGTCGACGAAAGACTTGAACCCGACGATCTCGAGTTTCTTCAGCTTCATTTTCGGCGCCGGGCGGATGGTGGCGCCCTCGCTCGAACCGCCACCGGGACCAGCCCGGGAACGGCGCGCAGAGGGCACGCCCGACGAGCCATGACGGGTACGCGCAGCGCGCCGGGGGAACAAGCCGCCTCGTCCATCCGAACGATCTCCAGCACTTGGCGCGTCGCCACGGCCGCCGGCGCGCGCGGGGCGGCCGACGGGCCGCGGCTGACCGAAGCGTGACGGCGCGGCCCCTTGACCTGGCGGCGGGCAACTGGTTATACCACTTAGTGGTTAAACCAGTTGCCCTCCCCATGACCGACCCCTCCGCGCCCCCCACCAAGAGAAAGGCCGTCGACGAGGCGGTCGACCGCATCCGCGCCGGCATCCTCGGCGGCACGTGGACGGCGGGCAACGATCTGCCCGGCGAGCGCGAGCTGTCGACGACCCTCGGCGTCAGCCGCCTCACGCTGCGCGCGGCGCTCTCGCGCCTCGAGGCCGAGGGGCTGGTGAAGCCCGTGCACGGCTCCGGCACGCGCGTGCTCGACTACCGCGAGCACGGCGGCGTCGAGATGCTCGGCCACATGGCCACGCTGGTGCAGCACGGCGGCGAGGTCCCGCTCGCGATGCTCGCCGACGTGCTGGAGCTGCGGCGCCTGGTCGCGGTCGAGGTCATGGGGATCGCGGCAGAGCGGATCACCGAGGCGGAGCTCGACGAGCTCGCGCGGCACATCGCCTACCAGGCCAAGTGCACGAGCGACGCGCACAAGTACATGGCGGCCGACATCGAGACCGCCCGCAAGCTCGCCCAGGCGACGCACAACCAGGCGATCCTGCTCCTGTCGAACACGATCATGCGCGTGCTGGTCCAGCAGCGCGGCATGGAGTTCACCTTCCTCATCGACGTCCAGCGCGCGATCTCGACGTACAAGAAGATGGTCGCGCTCTTGCGCGCCCGCGACGCGCGCATCGCCCGCAAGACCACCCGCCGGCTGCTCGCGCGGCTCGATCGCCGCATGCTCGAGCGCATCGCGGAGCTGGTCGGCGTCGTGGCGCCGAAGGTCGACGACGCCGGGCGACGAAGCCGCGCGCCCGTCGCGCAGGCAACCGAGTCGAAGAACGCAACCGACACGCCGGAGGCGCGGTCATGAAGCTGCTCGGGTTCGAGAGACGTTGGGCGGAGGGGGTGCTCGGCGGGTTCGCGCCGCCGATGGCCGAGGCGGAGGCGACGCCCGGGCTGCTGACGCCGCGCCCCGGCGAGGTCGACTGGGCGGGGGTGTTCGAGCGCTACGCCAACGCGGGCACGGTCCTCTCGCAGCTGGGGGTGCGGCTCGTCTTCTGGCTCGCCGCGCTCTCGCCGCTCTGGATGTCGCTGCGCTTCGCGTCGCTCAACGGGGTCTCGCCCGAGGAGCGCGCGCGGTACGTCGATCGGCTCGTGCACCACAGGTTCAAGCTGATCAGCGAGCTGATGATCCTCATCAAGCTCGCCACCTCGATGGCGCTGCTCGGCACCGCCTCGGTGCGCGCGCGCTCCAACTTCGACCGGCGCCCGAAGCAGCAGCCGCCCCGCGAGCGGCCGCTCGTCGCGCTGCCCATCGTCGAAGCCGCGCCGAGGCCGTCGGCCGCGTCCGGCGTCGGGCGCACGCTGCAGGAGGCCGCGCGATGAGCCGCCCGGGCCATGTGCACGACGAGGCCGACTTCGTCATCGTGGGTACGGGCGCCGGCGGGGCGACCGCGGCGCGCGTGCTCGCGGCCGCGGGGCTCGACGTGCTGATGCTCGAAGAGGGCCCCGACCTCGCGATCGAGGAGCGCCCGCGCGAGGCCGTCGATGCGCTGCGCATCGCGCTGCGCGAGTTCGGCACCACGACGTCCACCGGCCTCGCGCCGATCCCGTTCCTGCAAGGGTGCATCGTCGGGGGCAGCACGGCGATCAACTCCGGGATCATCTGGCGCATGCCCGAGGACGTCCGGCGCGACTGGATCGAGCGCTTCGGGCTCGGCGAGCTGGTCGACGGCAGGGGGCTGGGCCGCGCCTTCGAGATCCTCGAGGAGGAGCTCGAGGTCGAGCCGACTCGCGCCGACGTGCTCGGGGGCAACTCCGAGCGCATGGCCCTCGCGTGCGAGCGGCTCGGGCTCCCCGGCAAGCCGATCACGCGCAACGCGCGGCGCTGCGTGGGCAGCAACCAGTGCCTGCAAGGGTGCCCCGAGCGAGCGCGCCAGAGCATGGACAACAGCTACGTGCCGCGCGCCCGCCGCGACGGCGCGCGCCTGCGCGATCTGATGCGCGTCGAGCAGGTCGTCATCGAGGACGGCCGCGCCACCGGCGTGCGCGGGCAGACGCTCGACAAGGTCACGCGAAGGCCCGTGGGCAGCTTCGAGGTGCACGCCCGCCGCGCCGTGATCGTCTCGGGGGGCGCGATCCAGACGCCGGTGCTGCTGCGCAGAAGCGGCCTTCGCGGCATGGTCGGCGAGCGCTTCCAGGCCCACCCGGGCGCCGCGATCGTCGGCCGCTTCCCCGACGCGCCCGTCGGCATGGGGTACGGCGCGACCCAGGGCTACGAGGTCCCGATGCGCGAGCGCGGCTTCAAGATCGAGTCGCTCTCGCTGCCGCCCGAGATGCTCGCGACGCGCATCGCCGGGGTCGGACCCGAGTGGCAGGAGCGCTTGGCCCACCTCGATCAGTTCGCGCAGTGGGCCGTGCAGTCGCGCTTCAAGGCGCAGGGCTCCGTGCGCCCCGGCCTCTTCGGCGGCGCGCGCGTGAGCTACGCGCCGCTGCCGAGCGACGTGCGGCAGATCCAGGAGGCGCTCGCCCTCATGGTCCGCATGATGTTCGCGGCCGGCGCGAGCGAGGTCTACCCAGGCCTCGGCGGCGGCATCCCCGACGTGCTGACCAGCCCCGAGCAGGCCGACCTGATCGCGAACCTGAAGCCCAAGCCGGGCGACATACACCTCGTCGCCTCGCACCTGTTCGGCACCGCCTGCGCGTCGTCCGATCCGAAGAAGGGGGCGGTGCGCCCCGACCTCATGAGCTGGGAGGTGCGCGACCTGTACGTGATGGACGCGTGCGTGTTCCCCACGAACATGGGGGTCAACCCGCAGCACTCGATCATGGCGGTCGTCTGGCGCGCGGCCGAGCGGCTCGCCAACCAAGAGCGGCTCGCCAAGAGCGCGTGAGGGTCACCGCGGCGACGGCGGGAGCGAGAACTTGCGCAGCATCATCCGAACCGCCGCGCGCCCGTCGGGGGTCGACGGCTCGTAGACGTCGCGCGCGCTCGCGATCGGCCACCCCGCGGCGCGCTCGGCGAGCAGGTCGTCGGCGAGGGCCTTCATGCTCGGATAGCGGTTGTCAGGGCTCTTACGCATCGCGCTCAGGATGACGCGCTCGATCGCCGGATCGAGCTGGTCGTCGAGCCACGACGGAGGGGGCGTCGGCGAAAAGAGCTGGTGGCCGAGCACGTCGAGGTGCAGCCCGCCGTCGACGTCGAAGGGCAAGTGGCCGGTGAGCATCTTGAAGAGCATCACGCCGAACGCGTAGACGTCGGTGCGGCCATCGACCCGCTCGCGCACGATCTGCTCGGGGGCCATGTACTGAGCGGTGCCCATCACGAGCTCCTCCTCGACGTCGACGCCCGAGCCGAGGAGCTTCGCCATGCCGAAGTCGATGACCTTGACGGTCGCCCCCTTGCCGACGAGGAACACGTTGTCGGGCTTGACGTCGCGATGGATCACGCCCGCGTCGTGCGCGGCGGCGAGCCCGGCCGCGATCTCGCGCGCGATGCGCAGGGCCGTCGGGGCGTCGAGGCGCCCCTCGCGATCGAGCCGCGCCCCGAGCGTCTCCCCCTCGAGCGCCTCCATGATCAGGAAGGGCGCGCCGGCGCGCTCGCCGATGTCGAGGATGCGCACGACGTACGGGTGGACGATGCGCGAGAGCGCCCAGGCCTCGTCGAGGAAGCGCTCGCGGATGACGGCGATCTTGCGCGGGTCGGCGCCGGCCAGCTCCTGCCCGTACGGCGCGAACATCTTCACCGCCACGACGTCGTGCTCGCGCAGGTCCTCGGCGAGATAGACGCGCGCGGTGGCGCCGCGGTTGACGAACCCGTGGATCCGCCAGCGGCCGTCGAGCACCGCCCCGGTGTGCTGGGTGGCGCGGGCCGCGAAGCCCGACAGGCGCACCGCGCTCGGGAGCGTCGGATCGGCGGCGACGAGCGCAGAGCCGTCGTCGGGGCAGAAGGCCATGTCCGCTGGCAGCACGCGCTGGCAGGCGGGGCAGGACTTGAGCATCGTCGACGCATACCTTCGCCGAAATCCACGGCGCGCGATAGCAGGTCGTCGACGAGCGACCTCTGGACGCCGTCAGTGACGGCGGGCAGCGTCGAGCGCTCGGGCGATCGAGAAGTGGCTCGGGCGAGGATCGGGGCGCTGCGGAGAAGATCGACGACCCGATCGAAGTCGGCGCGCCCGTGCCGACGGCTCGACCGGTGGAGCGACGCTCAGTGCCGGAAGTGACGCACCCCCGTGAAGATCATCGCGATGCCGGCCGCGTCCGCGGCGGCGATGACCTCCGCGTCCTTCACCGAGCCGCCGGGCTGCGCGATCGCGGTCACGCCGGCCTTCGCGGCCTCCTCGACGCCGTCGGGGAACGGGAAGAACGCGTCCGATCCGAGCACGCTCCCCTTGGCCCCCGCGCCCGCCTTCTCGACCGCGATCTTCACCGACACGACGCGCGACATCTGCCCCGCGCCGACGCCGACCGTGCGCGCGACGTCCCCCTCGGCCTTCGCGAGCACGATCGCGTTCGACTTGACGTGCTTGGTGACGCTCCAGGCGAAGCCGAGCGCGGCGCGCTCCCCGTCGGTCGGCGCGCGCTTGCTCACGACCTTGCCCCGCTCGACCTCGCCGAGCCCGCCGAGATCGGGGCTCATGACGACGAGGCCGCCGCCGATGCGGCGGTAGTCGATCCACGCGTCGCCCCTCGGCGCTGCGCCCGCGGCGAGCAGGCGCAGGTTCTTCTTCGCGCGCAGGATCTCGAGCGCCTCGGCCGAGAACGAGGGCGCGACGACGCACTCGAGGAAGATCTCCGCCATCGCCTTGGCGGTCGCGACGTCGACGGGGCGATTGAGCGCGACGATGCCGCCGAAGGCGCTGACCGGGTCGGCCTCCCGGGCCGTGCGATAGGCGGCCTCGAGCGTCTGGGCGACGGCGACGCCGCACGGGTTGGTGTGCTTTACGATCACGCACCCCGCGCGCGCCGGATCGAGGTCGCGCACGGCGTCGAGCGCGGCCTGCACGTCGACGAAGTTGTTGAACGAGAGCTCCTTGCCACCGGCGCCGAGCGACTCGGCGAGCGCGAGCGTGCCAGCGGCGGCGTGGCGATCGCGGTAGAAGGCGCCGCTCTGGTGCGGGTTCTCGCCGTAGCGAAGCGGGTAGACCTTCTCGAAGTTCATCGAGAGGTAGCGTGGGTAGGCGTCGGCCTCGCGCGAGAGGTAGGCCGCGATCGCGCCGTCGTAGGCGGCTGTGTGCGCGAAGGCCTTCGCGGCGAGGCGCACGCGCGTGGCGAGCGTCGTGCCCCCACTCTCTTCGAGCTCCTGCGCGACGGCCGCGTAGTCGTCCGGATCGACGAGCACGGTGACGCGCGGATGCGATTTGGCGGCCGAGCGGACCATCGACGGGCCGCCGATGTCGATCTCCTCGATGACGTCGGCGTGCGTGGGACCGCTCGCTCGGTCCAACGCGGACGCCTGCGGCGCCGCTCGGTCCAACGCGGACCCCTGCGGCGCCGATTGGGCGAGCTTCGCGACCGTGGCCTCGAAGGGGTACAGGTTCACCACGACCAGATCGATCGGCTTGCCGCCGACCTTCGCGAGCTCGTCGAGGTCGAGATCGCCGCGCATCAGGATGCCGCCGTGCACCCGCGGGTGGAGCGTCTTGACACGCCCGTCCATGATCTCGGGCGAGCCCGTGTAGTCGCTGACCTGGACGACGGGGACGCCGGACTCGGCGAGGTGCCTGGCAGTGCCGCCCGTCGAGAGGATCTCCACGCCGCGCGCGACGAGCGCCCGGGCGAGCGCGGCGACGCCACGCTTGTCGGAGACCGAGACGAGGGCGCGGCGGACGGGGGAGTGCTCGAGCATCGGCGCGGGGGTGGCGACGTGGGGCATGGCGCGTCGGCTACTGTCGGGTGCGCGCTGCCGCAAGGCTTGCCGGCGATCGCGCTCGCGCTCGCGCGCCGCCGGCGATGTCGTATGCTGCTGCGCTCCGCCTGCCGCTGCGCCTTGTCGTGACCCACCCCGTCGCACCGCCGCTCGACGTCCCCGCGCTGCTGGAGCGCCTGCTCGCAGGCGAGGCGATCGACGACGCGACGGTCGAGTCGGCGTTCGGCGCGCTGCTCGACGGCGCGCTCGCCGCCGCGCAGATCGCCGCGCTGCTCGTGGCCTTCCGCGCGAAGGGGGAGACGCCCGCGGAGATCGCCGCCGCGGTGCGTGCGTTGCGAGCGCGCGCGCACGTGGTTCGACCGGGGCTGCCGCCGGGC
>JAJXTK010000753.1 GCA_021783935.1 Myxococcales bacterium
AGCAGGCCGTTGAGAAACGGCCTGCGGAAACTGTGACCGTCAGCAGGCTGTGGTCGATCGCGCGGGAGATCGCGGCATGACCCGGGAGAGGATCGGCCGGTCTCGGAGAAACTCCACAGCCTGCTAGGTGCGTCTAACCGGACCGACCACTCGCGCACGGCTCATGCACTTCCCTCGGGCATGCCGACTCGCACCACGCCGACGCGCACCACCAAGCCTCGTCCGAAGCCGGCGCACCCGAACGCTCCGGGGCCCATCGAGCCCGAGGCCGACGCCTTCATCCACAGCCGCAAGCGGGCGAAGGATGCGCTGGCGGAGGCGCTCGGCGAGCAGTTCCTGTCGTCGGCCACGTCGGGCGAGGAGACCTCCGAGGAGGCGATGAACGAGGAGGTCCCGGAGGAGGCCGGCGGCCCGTTCGTGATCACGACCGCCGGCTCGGAGCTCGCCGAGGGGACCGACGCGTCGAACCCGAGCGACGCCGAGCGCGCGCCGTTCCCTTCGGGGATGCGCAGCACCTGAGCGCCCCGCCGCTCGATCCGCGCGCCTCGCCGGCCGGCCGTCGGTCGCGGGTCGAGCGCGCGCGTCTCGCCTCGAGTCGGTCGACGCCCCGACTTTCCGTGCGCGCGCCGCGCGTCTAGGCACGCGGCATGGCGAACCCCACGGCGACCTGCGAGACCTCTCTGGGCACGTTCGAAGTCGAGCTCTTCCTGGACAAGATGCCGATCACGGCCGGCAACTGGGTGAAGCTCGCGAAGAGCGGCTTCTACGACGGCCTCCATTTCCACCGCGTGATCAGCAACTTCATGGTGCAGTTCGGCTGTCCCCACAGCCGCGATCCGAAGAGCCCGAGCGCGGGCATGGGCGACGGGCCCGACGGGCCGATCCAGGACGAGTTCCCGCCGAGCGCGAAGCTCTCGAACGAGCCGGGCACGCTCTCGATGGCCAACACCGGCCAGCCGAACAGCGGCAGCAGCCAGTTCTTCATCAACATCGCGCACAACAGCTTCCTCGACTTCTTCACCCCCGGCGCCTCGCGCCATCCGGTCTTCGGGCGGGTGACCAAGGGGATGGACGTCGTGAAGAAGATCGAGACGACGCCGACCGACGCGTCGGATCGGCCGCGCACGCCCGTGAAGATGATCAAGGTGACGGTGCGCGAGGCGTGAGGCTCGCGCGCCGCGCTCAGGGCGGCGGCGACTCCATGATCTGCCCGAGGCGCCAGGCGCCCGAGACGCACGTCGCCGACGTGCCCAGCCACAGGCAGCGGCCGTAGAAGCAGCGTTTGTTCTCGGTCACGCAGGCGTCCCCTTGCCGCGGCGCGACGAACGGGCACCCCTCGCGATCGAGCCGCTTCGGGTCGGTCGAGGAGCACAGCCACGCGCCGGGGTCGCCGGGGCGGGTCGGTGCCCTTGGCGCGCCGCCGCAGTGCGCTTGCTGCTCGCACGAGCACGCGCTGTCACCGTAGAAGCACCTCGGCGTGACGGCGAACGTGCAGGTCGCGAGGCGCTCGGCGTCGGCGAAGCGCTTCGGGCACGTGGGCGCCCGCTCCGCGGTCCGCTCGTCGTTCGCGTCGGACCCTTCGGTGCCGCGGTCGTCTGCGTCTCGCGCCAGGGCGTCGCCGCGGCTCGGCGAGCCCCCCGGCTCGGGGGTCGTCGGCTCGGCTCGGCGCGCGCCGCAGCTGCTCGACGCGATGGCCAGCGACAGCGCCGCGAGCGGGCCTGCGAAGCGCGGAGGGTGCATGGTGCGACAACGGCGGTCCACGCCTCGACCTTACACGCGCTTGGCGGCTGGGAGCGCCGGCGTCCCGCGGGTAGTCTCGGCGGCGCGATGAGCTGGACGAGGGCGCTCCACGGTGAGCACTTCACCTTCCACTCCGTGAAGGAGCTGCTCGGGCGCGCGAGCGAGGCGCGCAGCGGCGACGTGCAGGCCGGCGTCGGTGCGCGGAGCCTGCGTGAGCGCGCGGCCGCCAAGCGCGTGCTCGCCGAGCGCACCGTGAAGGAGCTGCGCGAGAGCCCCTCGGTCCCCTACGAGCGAGACGAGGTCACGCGCGTCATCGAGGACGGCCTCGAGCGCGGCGCCTTCTCGCGCGTCGCCAACCGGTCGCTCGGCGAGCTGCGCGAGTGGATGCTCGACGAGCAGACGAGCGGCGAGGAGGTCAGAGCCATCGGGCGCGCGCTGCCCCCCGAGGCGGTCTCGGGGCTCGCCTCGCTCATGAGCAACCTCGATCTCGTCGTCGCCGCGCGCAAGCTCCGGGTGGTGGTGCGCTGCAACGCGACGCTCGGGCTGCCGGGGCGAATCTCGAGCCGCCTGCAGCCGAACCACCCGCTCGACGACGTCGCCGGCATCCTCGCCGTCGTGCGCGAAGGGCTCTCGTTCGGCAACGGTGACGCGGTCATCGGCGTGAACCCCGCGACCGAGTCGGTCGACAACGTCGTCGCGATCCTGAGGGCCGTGAAGGGGCTGATGCGGCGCTACGGCGTGCCGACGCAGAACTGCGTGCTCGCGCACGTCACGCTGCAGATGAAGGCGCTCGCGCGCGGCGCGCCGCTCGATCTGATGTTCCAGAGCATCTCGGGGAGCGAAGGGGCCAACAGGAACTTCGGCGTCACCGTCGCGATCCTCGATGAGGCGCTCGACATGGCGCGCCGCCTCGGCACGGGGCAGGGGCCGAACGTCATGTACTTCGAGACGGGGCAGGGGACGGCGCTGTCCGCCAACGCCCACCACGGCACTGATCAGGTGACCATGGAGGCCCGCGCCTACGGCCTGGCCCGGCGCTATCAGCCCTTCCTGGTCAACTCGGTGGTGGGCTTCATCGGCCCCGAGTACCTGCGCGACGCCAAGGAGATCACCCGCGCCGGCCTCGAAGATCACTTCATGGGCAAGCTCACCGGCATCTCGATGGGCTGCGACGCCTGCTACACGAACCACGCG
>JAJXTK010000754.1 GCA_021783935.1 Myxococcales bacterium
GAGCCTGGACGTCGCCGTGCGCGGCGTGCTGCGCGCGATCCGCGGCAGCCCGCGCGGCAAGCGTGGCCTCGCGGGGCTGCTCGACGGCCACGTGCACCGGCACGGGGCCGCGGCCTCCTCGGCGCTCGAGCTCGCCGGCGGCGTCGGCCCGCTCTGGGACCTGTGCCGCGCGCACCTCGGCGGCCTCGCGGTGCGCAGCCGCCCCGTGCTCGAGGCGTGGATCGAGGGGACCGATCTGTCGCGCACCCCGATCGAGGCACCCCCGCCGCTCGCCGTCGGCAGCGCCATGCACGCGCTGCGAGATCTGTCGCGGATCGTGCGCGCGCTCGGCTACCGCGGCACCTGGCTCACGCTCGCGAACGCCGAGGTGATCGCGCGCCTGCCAAACGCCGCGCGCGAGGCGGCCTTCACGGTGCTGCGAGAGCTCATCGACAACGCAGACGGCGGCCGCGGCATGGAGGCCACGCTGGTGCTCGTCGCCGGCGCGGCGCCGTTCTTCCGCGGGCCGCGGTCGCTCGAGTCGGTCGCGCCGCTCCGCATGCGCGTCGCGAACCTCCCGGGCATGGAGGCGGGCGCGCCGCCGCACCGGCCGATGATCGACGTCGCCTCGTCGCCCGCGCGCTCGCCGGCGCCGCCGCCGTCGCCGAAGCTCCCCGAGCTCGCCGCGCTGCTGCGCGCCTCGCACGGCCTGCCGCCGATCGACGCGCTGCCGGCGCTGTCGGTCGGCATGGAGGAGATCGACCGCGCCGTCGACCGCCTCTTCGCGCACACGCGGCTGCAGGGCTCCGTCTTCGCGCTGCTGGTCGGCGAGTACGGCGCCGGCAAGAGCCACCTGCTGCTGCACCTCGCCGCGCGCGGGCTCGCCGAGCGCCGGCCGGTGCTGCGCCTGTCGCTCGAGCGGCTCGACGCCGATCTCGGCAGCCCGCAGCGCCACTTCGCGCGCCTGCTCGAGCACGCGACCCTCCCCGATCGGGGGCGCTCCGGCCCGATCGAGCGGCTGGGGGCGTGGACCGCGAACGCCGCCGCGCGCGCGAGGCTGCTCGAGGTGCTCGATGGCCTCGCGAGCGGCGATGGCCCGGCGGCGACCCCTGCGTCTCGGCTGCTGCGCCGCGTGCGTCGCGCGGCGGACGTGAAGGGGGCACTGCGATCGCTGCTGCTCGGCGCCGATCTGGTCGCCAAGCCGCCGCAGCCGAACTATCGCCTCGACGCCTACGGTCGGCTCCTCTTGTGGCTCTCGCTCCTCGAGCGCCTCGAGGGGTGCACCGGCCCGCTCTTGCTGATCGACGAGGCCGAGAACCTCTTCCGCTTCTCGCGCGTCGAGCGGCGCACGGCGCTTCGGTCGCTCGCCTTCTACTGCGGCGGGGCGCTGCCGAGCGCGGCCGTCGTCCTCGCGCTGACCCCCGGGGCGCTGGTGAAGCTGCAGGGGGAGTGCGACGCGCTGCTCGGCGAGGTGACCGCGCAGCGCACGGCGCTGCCGTTCGAGGACGCCCAGATGCTCCAGCGCCGGCTCTCGCGGGCGCGCCCGATCGAGGTGTCCGCGTTCGAGCCGCAGCTGTACGTCGAGCTCGCGCAGCGCATCGCGTCGGTGCACGCGCAGGTGCGCGGCCCGGTCGTCGATCCGGGCTGGCCCGTCTTCGTCGAGCGCGCGGCGTCGGAGGCCGCGTCGCCCCGGGCGCTCGCACGCACGTGCGTCGATCGCCTCGAGCGGCGCTGGTGGCTCGGCGCGGGGTGAGCGGCGGCGGCGTCGAGCGCGCGCCCAGCTAGCCGCCCCGCTGACAGCGCCGGCAAGCGAACGTCCCCCGCCCCCCGAGCACGAACCGCTCGAGCGTGCCCCGGCAGCGCGGGCACGGCGCGCCGTGCCTGCCGTAGACCAGGAACGGGTTGTCGGCGCCGACCTCTTCGACGTAGGTGATTTCCTCGGCGCGCTCGGCGTCGAGCGTGCGCCGAAGCGAGGCCTCGATGGCGCGCGCCACCGCGCCGAGCTGCGCCCGCGAGAGCTCGCCGGCGCGCCTCCTCGGGTCGATCCGCGCGAGCCACAGCGCCTCGGTGGCCTGAATGTTCCCGAGGCCGGCGAGCACCGCTTGGTCCATCAACGCCTCCTTGATCGATCGCCGCGCCCCCGCGAGCGCCGTCGCGAGCCGCGCGACGTCGATGCCGTCGACCAGCGGATCGGGCCCGAGCGCCCGCCACGCCGAGAGGTCCTCGCGGGCGAGCACCAGCCGACCGAACAGGCGCGGATCGCGGTAGCGCAGCGAGCGTTGCTCCCCCTCGCGGACGAGCACGACCCGCGCCCTCTCGAAGCGCTCGGTGGGCGCGTCGATCGCGCGTCGCACCCACTTGCCGGTCATGCCGAGGTGCGAGAAGAGCCGCGCGCCGTCGTCGAGCCGCAGCCGGAGCCACTTCCCGCGCCGCGTGACCTCGTCGATCCGTCGCCCCACCAGGCCGCTGGTGAGCCTCGCCGCCGAGCCGTGCCCGCGCGGATCGGTCGCGGCGCCGACCACGCGGGGATCGTGGATCTCGAGCGCCGTCACCCGCGCGCCGACCCCCCACGCGCGCAGGTTGCGCGCGGCGATCTCGACCTCGGGGAGCTCGGGCACCGTCGGTCGATGCGCGGCCCGCGCCGCCGGTCGCAGCCGACGGCGCTCGTCACGCGGCAGCGGGCGGAGCTGCCTGCGCGTCGGGCGCGCCCCGCACCGAGGCTGCCACCGAGTCGAGCGACGAGGAGCGTGACGAGGAACCCCTCGACTTGCTGCGCCAACGAGACGAACGTCGGTTCCCGCGGGGGTCAAGTGTTAGCGCTCGCCCTCTCCGCCCCAATTCCCCCGCTCTTCGCGCCGCCTCCGTGATGTCCCGCGCCCTCTGGCCGCGGCCCCTCCGGCGCCGAGCCGTCGTGTCGATGTGACGCGCGGCGATGTCGATGCGG
>JAJXTK010000755.1 GCA_021783935.1 Myxococcales bacterium
CGGGCGCTCGCCGCGCTGCCCCTCACGCGGGCGCTCAACACGCGCCTGCGGGCGCTCGCCGCGCTGCCCCTCGCGCGGGCGCTCACCAGGCGCGGCCTCCGCGCGGTCGCGACGTGGCTTCGCCGCGGCCCTGCGCGACTCGCCCGCCTTCTTGGGCGAGAAGCCCGCGCGGCCTGCCGTCACGCGCTTGTGCTTGGGGCGGTTGCCGATGCCCGATTTCTTCCTCGGCTTCTTCTCGGCGGGCCGCGCCTGCTCGCCGGCCCCCTCACCGGCCGGCGCAGCGACGCTCCCGCGCGGCAGGCGGATCTTCGGCTTCTTCGGGTGCGGCTTGTAGAGCACGATCACGCGGCCGACGACCTGCGCGACGTGCGACTCGGTCGCGGCCGCGAGCTGTTCGGCGGCCTCGCGACGCTCGATTGGCGCCTCCGCGAGGAGCTTCACCTTGATCAGCTCGTGATCGAGCAGCGCGCGCGCCGTCGCCTCGGCGAGCGCCTCGGTGATCCCCTCCTTGCCGAGCTGCACGACGGGGACGAGCTTGTGCGCGAGCGCGCGGAGGTGACGGGCGTCGGCGCCGGAGAGGGGCATTCGCGAACAGCTAGCACGGCGGGCGCGCGATCGTCAGCGCCTGAGCGCCGCCGCGAGGAACGGCGCCGTCGCGGTCTGCGCGCGCGCGACCTCCTCAGGGACCCCCGCCGCCACGACCCGCCCTCCGTCGTCCCCCGCGCCGGGGCCGAGCTCGACGACCCAGTCCATGCAGGCGAGCAGCTCGACGTCGTGCTCGATGACGATCACGCTGCGCCCTTGATCGCGGAGCTCCACGAGCGCGTCGAGGAGCACCGCGACGTCGGCGGGGTGCAGCCCGGTGGTCGGCTCGTCGAGCACGTAGAGCGTGCGCTCGCCGGTGCGCCGCGAGAGCTCGCGCGCGAGCTTGATCCGCTGCGCCTCGCCCCCCGAGAGCGTCGGCGCCGGCTGCCCGATCACGAGGTAGCCGAGGCCGAGCCGCAAGAGCGCGTCGAGGCGCTCGCGGAGCCTGGGCACGGGGTCGAAGTGCGTGCGAGCCTCCTCGGCGGACATGGCGAGCACCTCGGCGATGCTGCGCCCGCGCCAGCGGATCTCGAGCGTCTCGCGATCGAAGCGCGTACCGCCGCAGTCGGCGCAGGTCACGAGCACGTCGGGCAAGAACGCCATCTCGACGCGCACGACCCCTTCGCCGTGGCACGCCTCGCAGCGCCCCCCCTTCACGTTCGTCGAGAAGCGCGACGCCTTGTAGCCGCGTGCGCGCGCCTCGGGGGTCTGCGCGAAGAGCTCGCGCAGCGGCGCGAGCAGGCCGACGTAGCTCGCGGCGCTCGAGCGCGGGGTGCGACCGATCGGCGCCGCGTCGATGGCGAGCAGCGCGTCGATCGCGTCCGCCCCTGAGACCGATCCGCCCGCGATCTCGGCGCGATTCGTCGAGTCGGCGAGCGCCTTGGCGAGGGCCGGAACGAGCACCTCCTCGACCAGCGTGCTCTTGCCGCTGCCGCTCGGGCCCGCGATGCCGACCAAGAGACCGAGCGGGAGGTCGACGTCGAGCGCGCACAGGTTGTGCCTGGTGACGCCGCGCACCGCGATCGATCGGGCGCCTCGCGCGTCGGGCGCCTTGCGTATCGGCCGCGAGAGCCTGGCGCGGCCGTCGAGCCACGGGCCGGTCACGCTCCGCGGCGCGGCGACGAGCTCCGCGAGCGTGCCTTGCGCGAGCAGCTCGCCCCCTGCGCGCCCCGCCTTCGGGCCGACGTCGATCACGTGATCGGCCGCGCGCACGACGTCGAGATCGTGCTCGACCGCGAGCACCGTGTTGCCCGCGTCGCGCAGCGCGCGAAGGTGCGCGACGACGCGCTCCACGTCGCGCGGGTGCAGGCCGATCGACGGCTCGTCGAGCACGTAGAGCAGGCCGCGCATGCCCCCCGACAGCTGCGCCGCGAGCCGAACACGCTGGCGCTCACCGCCGCTCATCGACGCGATCGGGCGGTCGATCGAGAGGTAGCCGACCCCGATCGCCTCGAGCACCGAGAGGCGCGCCGCGGCGCCGTCGACCACCGGGCGCACGATCGGAGCGAGCTCGCCGCACGCGTCGGCGAAGGCCGATAGATGCCGACGCGCGGCCGGCAGCGGCATGGCCGCGAGCGCGGCGATCGAAGCGCCGCCGATCTCGATCGCGAGCGCCTCGGGGCAGAGGCGCGCGCCGCCGCACGCCTCGCAGGCGCGCTCGTCGACGGAGCGCGCGAGCGCTGCGAGCTCGGGCGCCTCCTCGTCCTCTTCTCTGGCGCGCCCGCGCGCAGGCTCGCTCGCGATCGTGCCGAGGCCGCCGCAGGCCGGGCACGCGCCCTCGGGCGTGTTGAACGAGAAGAGCGCGGGGGTGATGAGCGGGAAGACGAAGCCGTCGCGCGGGCAGCTCGCGCGCTCGGAGTGCCACTCGACGAGCCTGCCGCCGTCGGGTCGCTCGATCTCGAAGCCGACGCGCCCGCCGAAGGCCCTGAGCGAGAGCTCCACCGAGTCGGCGAGGCGCCGTCGGTTCGCGTCGCGATCGGCCTTGAGCACGACGCGATCGACGACGACGTCGAGGTCGTGGGCGCGGGCCGCGGCGCGCTTGCGATCGAGGCGCTCGACCTCGCCGAGATCGGTCGCGACGCCGTCGATCTTCGCGCGCACGAACCCTTGCTTGCGGAGCGCGGCGAGCATGTCGCCGAGATCGCCCGACGCCCCGCGCAGCACCGCCGCGACGACGGCGAGCTTGGTCTTCTCCGGGTGCGCGAGCGCCGCGTCGACGATGCGCGCGGGGGTCTCGGCCCGCACGACCTCGCCGCACCGGGGGCAGCGCGCGGCGCCGGCGCGCGCGTACAAGAGGCGCAGGTGATCGGCGATCTCGGTCGCGGTGCCGAGCGTCG
>JAJXTK010000097.1 GCA_021783935.1 Myxococcales bacterium
TAGGTCGTCTGCCACTCCCAGCTCGTGTGCGACGTGAACGCGACCGACGCCTTGACCTTCGCTGCCTCGATGGCGAGGATCGGGATCGTGAAGTCGTGCTCGAACTCGACGCTCGCGCCGACGGAGAACCCGAGCGAGTGAGTCTTGTCGCTGTCGGTGCTCGACGTCATGCCGTACGCCGTCGACCAGTTGTTGAGCGAGCCGGCATAGCCGGTGTCTGCCGCGGCGACGTCGCTCCAGTACGGCGCCGACGCGATGACCGCCATCACGATCGGATCGGTGAAGCGCAGCGTGTGCCCGACGTAGTGCACGCGCAGGGCCGCGTCGTCCGCGTAGCTGCCGACGGCGATGGCGCAAGTCTCTCCGAACCCCGTCGTCGAAGAAGTGGCCGCTCCTTGCGCCAGGTTCGCCTTCGGGACGACGCTGCCCGTCGCGTCGAGACCGAAGCCCGCGATGTACTCGATGTTGTACGGGCCGCCGCCGAGCTGGTAGGGATCGATCTGGAGGTAGACGAGGTCCTGCTTGCCGTCGTGGTCGATGTCGCCGACCTGCACATCGCGCAGCGTGGTGTGGATACTAGAAGAGTGTGGGACGAGGACTTCCCAGTCGGTCGAAGTCGCCATGGGCGTGTCGAAGACCCAGCCAACGAGGTGGAGCTTGTCGCGACCGGTGCCGTCGAGGTCGACGCCTCTGGGCAGCAAGCGGAACTGCGTGATCCCGGGGTTGCTGGTTACCTGCTGGAGTCTCACCTCGTGAAGAGGGCTCGCGGGGGGCGCCGCATAATCGAACATGATGGCGTACACGGTCCCAGTAGACCTGGACTGATATGCCAACGCGAGCGCAGTCGTGTTGTTGCCGTAGAAGTTGCCGAAGCCAGCCTCCGCGAAGAAGGCGTCCCCGAGGGATCCGGGGCTCATGAGCGGCGCCGCGAAGGCGGAGTCGTACAGCGCGTACTGGGCGGACGAGGCCGCCACCCAGGCCACCAGGAACTCGTCCTTGCGGTCGCCCTTGAATGAGCCTGCCGCCACGTTGCTCACCGGACCGGCAAATGTCTTGCTGTCGCGCAAGGTCGCCACTCCCGCGTCGGTCAACGACAGGATGTGCACGGTGTCGTAGTCGACGACGAAGATCTCCTGTTTGCCGTCGCCGTCGAGGTCCCCCTTCGCGCTGTCGAAGTACGGGAACCACGACGCGCCCATGGACAGCGTCGAGCCCCCGGACGAAAGCGACGACTGGAAGCTCTTGCCCGACAGCGTCACGCCGGGGACGACGGCCTCGGCGCTGAAGGTACCGAGGTGGTAGACGCGCACGTAGAGGTTGGTGTCCGTGGAGGTCTTGGCGTACAGGAGCACGATCTCGTCGACGCCGTCGCCGTCGACGTCGGCGTTCAGGCTCGTCTTCGCGCTGGTCTGAGCCCACGCCTGATCGCCGCTGATCGCCGTCGAGGCCGAGTATGGCGGCGTGGAGAGAGCGTCCTCGAACATGGTGTTGGCGGACGTGCCGTAGGTCCCGCCTGCTTGGAACACCCTGGAGCGCGGCGAGAAGGCGACCGTCGGGTTCTTCAGGGGCTGCCAGGTGGCAGGGTCGACCGACTGGCCCGTGGCGTTGACGATCGGGGGTGCAACGCTCGCCGTGCTCACGCCGCAGTTGGCGAGGATCGACGTCGCGGTCGCCGAGTCGCCCGCGTCGCTCGGCGGGGCAGCGTCGCCGGCAGCCGCGCCGTCGACCCCTGCATCGGAGCCGTCTTGCCCCACGGCGTCGCCGGCAGCTGCGCCATCGGCCCCCGCATCGGAGCCGTCTTGCCCCACGGCGTCGCCGGCAGCCGCGCCATCGGCCCCCGCATTAGGGGGGGTCGCCGGGGAGCCGGATCCCCCGCATGCCGACAGAGCCATTGCCAACAGGCCAGCAGCCAAGAGCGGCGCAAGCCATGCTCGGAAAATCGAATTCGCCATGTGGCCTCTCCAATCTTGGAGAAGAACGGCAGTGTAGGGGCGCACTATTGGGCGCAATTGCCTAATGGTCAAGGCTGTAGCGGAAATTCGAGAGCAAGAATTCATCAGCCATATACCCATCCAGGGAGTGCGGCGACCGCGGCGAGTCGAGCAGATAGGCGATAGACTCGCGCCGAGCGAAGGACCGATTCCACGCGGCGCACAGGAAGCGCAAGCGTCCGCAGCGGATTCCATGGCCCCAGTGCGCGCAATGACCTCTTTATGCGCGGCCCGGCGCGGACG
Source organism: Myxococcales bacterium (assembly GCA_021783935.1). Taxonomy (GTDB): domain Bacteria; phylum Myxococcota_A; class Polyangia; order Polyangiales; family JADJMO01; genus CAIXWQ01. The sequence continues at coordinate 2,235 of JAJXTK010000097.1, forward strand.
GACGCGCGGTCTCTCTGGCGGATCGCCCTCCTCCGCGTCTGCGCCCCCCGCCGACGGCTCGGGGTTCGTCACCGCGAGGCGAGGATCGAACGGCTTCGACGCGTCGGCGAACGCCGCGATCGCCCCCGCGGGCACCGACGTCACCGCCCCGGCCGAGGTCGCGGTCGCCGTCGTCTCGAGCGGACCGAGCTGCCCGAGCAGGAACGTCACGTCGGCGTGGACCGCGACCTGCACAGCGCCCGCCGACAGCAGCGTCCCCGCCGCCGCGCGCGAGAGCCGCACAGGCACCCCGCTCGGCGACGCCCCGAACCGCGTCATGATCCCGTACCTCCGCTCCGCCGCCAGCGCGTCGACCTCGGGGCCGCTCCCGCCCGCCAGCGTCTACGCCGCGAGCTTCGCCATCGCGCGCCGCTCGGCGTCCTCGGTCATCGCGGCCGCGCCGGCGAAGAGGCGCTAAGCGGCGAGCCGCCCTTCCAATCGATCGCCGACGGATCGAGCTTCGCCTCGGGGATCGACGCGATCGCCCGCTGGCGACGCGCGCGGCGCCTCGAGCTCCTTGCGCACGCCGTTGCGGGTCGGGTCGGGGGCGTCGCGGAGCGTGCGCTCGAGGGCGCGACGGCACGACGCGCTGCCAAAGCGCTCGCGAAGGCGACGGGCGCTCGCCTCGACGCGGGGGAGGGTGACGCGCGCCTTCGCGGACGCGCCCGACTCGGCGAGCAGGCCGCGCACGAACGCGCGCGTCTTCTCGTTGGAGAGCTTCATGGCGACCGCGTGCCGCGCCGCCTCGCGTGACGCCTCGTTCGCGGCATCTGCCAACGCCGGATCTCGCGGTCGCAGTTGAACCAGCACAGCTGGCCGCCCTCTGGGGCGGTCTCGAGGTGCCGCAGCGCCTCCTCGAACTCGAGCAGGAAGAGGTCCGGCGCGGCGTTGGCGCGTGCCTGACGAGATCTCGACACGACGCCCGACTACCGCATCCGCCACCACACGCCTTCGCGGGAGCGCGCGCGTCGCGCCGTCACTCCTCGCGGGGCCGCTTCGAGCGCCACGCCTTGAAGGAATCGTTGCCGGCGATCGCGAGCCCGCCGCCGAGCACCAGGGCGCCCGCGCTCGCGATGCCGAGAAGAAGCGAAGCCCACCCGACCCCACCGCGCGATACGACCGGCGCCGCTGCTGCCGCGGTCATTACGAGCCCGATGAGGGCCAGCGCGCCGAGGAGCAGCGATGCCAGGCCCGCGCCGAGCACGCCGTTCGGCACGCCGAGCTTGGTTCCGATGACCATCATCAGGAAGAGCGCGCCCGCGCCGAAGGCGACCAGCGCAGGCCAGTACGCGCCGACCTGCGCGAGGATGTAGCCGTTGGTCACGACGCCGAGCGCTCCGAACGCCGTCCAAAGCGTCGCCGCGGCGCTCACGGCGCGGGGCAGGCGGGGCCGCGCCGGGGCGGCGACGTGCGCGTCGGCCGACCTCGGAGCGCGCGCGAGGACCGCGGGCCGAAGCCCGCCGCTCTGTGCGCGTGAGATGAGGTCGACGGCTCGCGCGGGGCCGATCTCCAGCGCGTCGGCCAGGTCAGCGAGGAGGTTGTTCTCGGCCCTCTCGACGACGCCGTCGCTCGCGGTGATCGCCGCCGCGAGCATCAACGCCGTCTCGCGTCCCTTGCCCGCGGGCAGGCGCGCCGCCACCGCGCTCAGGCGTGCCTGGCGCCCTTCGGAGCGAAGCTGCGCGCCGAGCCGGTCTGCACGCTGGTCGATCGCCTCGCGGGAGAGCTTGCGATTCGTCAGTGCCTCGATCGTCGCAGCGAATTGGCCCCGCTCTTCAATGGCGAACTCGCCGTCCGATGTCGCCGCGAGGAACATGGCCTCGATCAGCGCTTCGACCTTCGGCGAAGCCGGATCTTCGTCGGTCAGGGCTCGCTTCGCGCCGTCGAGCTCGTCGAAGAGCCCAAGCTGCGTCGCGATGCTCGCGCAGCCGGCGAGCGCGTCGGGCCCTTCGGCGTCGCTCTCTGCGGCGAGGATTCCAATCCACGCGACACGCCGTCGCGCACCTGCGCGTTGGCTGGAGACCTCGCGGCGTACGTCGTGGGGCGAGGTCAAACGGACCGAATCGAGGTGCTGAGAATCTCGACCGGGGAGCGAAAACCTGCGTGCGAATACGCCTTCATCGGGCCGACGTCGACGGGTGCATTCGAATTGGCACTGACTTCCGTATCCGTATTATGGGTCAGAGACGGCGTCGGGCTGAGGAGACATGGCAAGCTCCTCGGCGAGCCCGGCGAAGCGTTGGTCGCGACGCGGGGTCCGGGCGCCTCGAGCAGCACGTCGCCGCCGCCCGCGTCATACTCGGGGCCGAACGTGCCGATTATCGTGAGGTGCGAGCCCACGGTCGTGGCGCCCGAGGCTCCCGGCGCAGACGCGGTCGTCGCCAGGAACAAGTGGCGCTTTCGCGGTTGCTTCTCGAAGGCGCTGCAGACCGACGCGACGGCGGGCGGCACCGTCCGCGTGCTCGTCGAGCTCGATGACGACGGCAAGGTCACCGCCGCGTCGGGCAGCGGCGGCAAGCCGAACACGCTCGCCAGCTGCGCCGCGGGCGCCTTCCATTCGATGGGCTTCGGCCCGGCCAACGCGAAGAAGCCGCGGACGTTCGCCGCGACGATCGTGTTCGAGGCGAAGTAGCCGCCACTCATGTGGCTTCGCGGCCCGACGAGCGAGTGTCCGCTCGGCGGACGAGTCCTCTTCGCAATGAACGCCGCAGCCGACGCCACGGACGCAGCCTTGCTCCGCGTCGAGCTGCGCAGGCGCCGGGCAGAGCTGCCGCGCGGGGGCGTGCGTCACCGACTGCCGCCCTTCGGGCGCGAAGGATGGCCGGCGCACCTTCGGGCGATTGGCGCTGACAGCTCGAACGCGAAGGCCGCTGGCCGGCTCGCATCGAAGCAGCAGCGACACGGGGTTCGCCCGCAGCGCTCGGAAGTCCTGCGCCTCGACCAGCCGAATCCTCGGGCTCGGCATCGCGCCCGAAGGGGGCGTCACCAATCGACGCGCGGGCCCGCGCGAGGGCGATCACGCCCCCACGAGCCTGAGCTGCCTGCCCGGATCGCCCGCGTGCGCGACCACCGGAATCGGGTACTCGCCGCTGAAGCACGCGTGGCAGAGCCCCGCCTGGCTCGGGTCGACGACGCGCTCGCCGCGCACCGCCTCGAGCATCGCGTCGAGCGACATGTAGCCGACCGAGTCGGCCGTGACGTAGCGCGCGATCTCCGAGGTCGAGTGGCTCGCGGCGATGAGCTCGCGGCGCGAGGGGGTGTCGATGCCGTAGAAGCACGGCCACTGCGTCGGCGGCGACGAGACGCGGACGTGGACCTCGCGCGCGCCGGCGTCGCGGAGCATCTTCACGATCTTGCGCGAGGTGGTGCCGCGCACGATCGAGTCGTCGACCACCACCACGCGCCGCCCCTTGAGCACCTCGGCCACGGGGTTCAGCTTCAGGCGCACGCCGAAGTGGCGGATGCTCTGCGAGGGCTCGATGAAGGTGCGGCCGACGTAGTGCGAGCGCACCAGCCCCATGTCGTACGGGATGCCGCTCTGCTCCGCGTAGCCGACCGCCGCGGGCACGCCGCTGTCGGGCACCGCGATGACCACGTCGGCCTCGACCGCGTGCTCCTTGGCGAGCCGCCGCCCGAGCGCCTTGCGCGCCGTGTACACCGAGCGCCCCTCGAGGCGCGAGTCGGGGCGCGCGAAGTAGATGTACTCGAAGACGCACAGGTGCCGCTGCGCCTTGGGGAACGGGCTCAGCGAGCGCAGCCCCTCGGCGTCGATGATCAGCATCTCGCCGGGCTCGAGGTCGCGCACGTACTCGGCGCCGATCAGATCGAACGCGCACGGCTCGGAGGCGACGACGTGCGCCTCGTTGAGCCGGCCGAGCACCAAGGGGCGCACCCCCATCGGGTCGCGGATCGCGATGACCTGCGTCGGCGTCTGCACGACGAGCGAGTAGGCGCCGCGCACCTGCGCGAGCGCGTCGATCAGCCGATCCTGGAGCCCCGCGGCGCGGCTGAGGGCCACCAGGTGCACGATGACCTCGGTGTCGCTCGACGAGGTGAAGATCGACCCGCGCGCCTCGAGCGTCGCGCGCAGCTCGTCGGCGTTGGTGAGGTTGCCGTTGTGCGCGATCGCGATCGAGCCGTGCGCGGTGTCGACCGCGATCGGCTGCACGTTGCGCGCGAGCGAGCCGCCCGCCGTCGAGTAGCGCACGTGGCCGATCGCCGCGTGGCCGGGGAGATTCTTGAGCGCCTCGGGGGGGAAGCAGTCGTGCACCAGCCCCATCGCGCGGTGCACGTGCAGCTGCTCGCCGTCGCTCGTGACGATGCCCGCCGACTCCTGCCCGCGGTGCTGCAGCGCGTGCAGCCCGAGGTAGGCGAGGTTCGACGCCTCGGCGTGCCCGAACACGCCGACCACGCCGCACTCGTCGTGGAAGCGATCGTCCTCGGCCTCGTCGACCCTCCGAGCATGCGCGCCCTCGGGCGGGGCCTTGGGGTCGTAGATCGTGAGGCGTCGGGGCATGGGGCCGTGGATGTACTGCCTCGCGGGGCAGCCGTCAGCTTCGGCCGCACTTCGCCCGGGAAACGCGCGCCCGCGCTCGCCCGCGCGAACACGAGCTCCCCGCTCGCGCCCGACGATGCAGAGGGGGCCAGGGGTGACGTTCGCTCGTCAGTGCCTGAGCACCACGAGCACGAGCGCCGCGAGGGCCACGCGGTAGACGCCGAACGGCGCGAGCCCGAAGCGCCGCAGGTAGCGCAGGAACGACGCGATCACCGCCCACGCGACGAAGAACGAGATCACGAAGCCGACGCCCAGCGCCACGCCGCTGCCCGGCTCGGCGAGCAGCGCCTTGCCGTTCTTGTAGAGATCGAAGGCGGTCGCCGCCCCGAGGACGGGCAGGGCGAGCAGGAACGAGAACTCGGCCGCGATCTCGCGCGAGAGGCCGACGAGCCGGCCGCCGAGGATGGTGCACATCGCGCGCGAGGCCCCGGGCCAGAGCGCGAGCACCTGCGCGAGGCCGATCCAGAGCGCCTCGCGCGGGCCGACCGCCTCGAGCGTCGTGGCCTCGGGGTGGTGCCGCTTCTCGAAGAGCCGCTCGATGACGACCATCGCCACCCCGCCGACCGCGAGGGCGAGCGCGACCGACGTCGGGTTGAAGAGGTAGGCCTTGATCTTCTTGTGGAAGAGCAAGCCGACCGCGGCCGCGGGGACGAACGCGATGGCGAGCGCCGTCGCGAGCCGGATCGCGTCGGGGTCGCGGCGCCAGAGGCCCTGGACCCGACGGCCGAGCAGCTCGCGGTAGTGGACGACCACCGCGAGGATCGCCCCCGCCTGGATCACGATCTCGAAGGTCTTGCTCGCCTCGTCCCTCGCGCCGAGCCAGTGGCCGGCGAGGATCAGGTGGCCGGTCGAGGAGACCGGGAGGTATTCGGTCAGCCCCTCGACGAGGCCGAGGAGCGAGGCGATCCAGAGGGGCACGGCCCTTGAGAATCACGTATGGCTGCGGTCAGCAACGCGGGTCCGCGAAAATGCGGCGCAACTGCGCGTACCGGGTTGACCGTTCCGCCTGGGTGCTTACCTTGGCCCGGAAATTGACGGGATGCCCCGAGGCGCCGACGCGGTCGGACCGAGGCCGCAGCCCTTCAGCTTCGGGTCATCGCAGGCCAGGGCGAGGCGCCGTCGCGCTTCGCCCGCAGGAGAGATCTCGTCGCCGCTCGCAGGCGCCCCGCGAGCGAGCTCGTCCCGTTGGAGGCATGGAGTCATGGGCAAGATCATCGGCATCGACCTCGGCACGACGAACAGCGTCGTCGCGATCATGGAAGGCAAGGAGCCCCGCGTCCTCGAGAACGAGGAGGGCTCTCGGCTGACCCCGTCGGTGGTCGCGTGGGACGACAAGGGGGAGATCCTCGTCGGGCAGATCGCCAAGCGTCAGTCGGTCACCAACCCCGAGAACACGGTCTACTCGATCAAGCGCTTCATGGGCCGCCGCTTCGAGGAGGTCGGCGAGGAGACCAAGCGCGTGCCCTACAAGGTCGTGCGCGCGACGCACGGCGAGGCCGCCGTCGACATCCGCGGCAAGGCGTTCACGCCGCCCGAGGTCAGCGCGAAGGTGCTCGGCAAGCTGAAGCGCGCCGCCGAGGAGAAGCTCGGCGAGAAGATCACCGAGGCGGTCATCACCGTGCCGGCGTACTTCAACGACGCCCAGCGCCAGGCCACCAAGGACGCGGGGCGCATCGCCGGGCTCGACGTCAAGCGCATCGTCAACGAGCCGACGGCCGCCGCGCTCGCCTATGGCCTCGACAAGAAGAAGGACGAGGTCATCGCCGTCTACGACTTCGGCGGCGGCACCTTCGACATCTCGATCCTCGAGGTCGGCGACAACGTCGTGCAGGTCATCTCGACCAACGGCGACACGCACCTCGGCGGCGACAACATCGACGAGCGGATCATGGAGTGGCTGATCGCCGAGTTCAAGAAGGACACCGGCATCGACGTCTCCAGGGACAAGATGGTCATCCAGCGCCTCAAGGAGGGCGCCGAGAAGGCCAAGATCGAGCTCTCGTCGACGACCAACACCACCATCAACCTGCCGTTCCTCACGGCCGACGCCTCGGGCCCCAAGCACATGAACGTGCAGCTCTCGCGCGCGAAGCTCGAGAGCATGATCGCCGACCTCGTCGAGCGCTCGATGGAGCCGGTGCGCAAGGCGCTCGCCGACGCCAAGAAGACGCCGAAGGACATCGAGGAGGTCGTGCTGGTCGGCGGCTCGACGCGCATCCCGATGGTGCAGGAGACGGTCAAGAAGTTCTTCGGCAAGGAGCCGCACAAGGGGGTGAACCCCGACGAGGTCGTCGCCGTCGGCGCGGCCGTGCAGGCGGGCGTGCTCTCGGGCGACGTGAAGGACCTGGTGCTCCTCGACGTCACGCCGCTCTCGCTCGGCGTCGAGACGCTCGGCGGCGTCATGACCGTCATGATCCCGCGCAACACGACGATCCCGACCCAGAAGAAGGAGATCTTCTCCACCGCCGCCGACAGCCAGCCGTCGGTCGAGGTGCACATCCTCCAGGGCGAGCGCGCCGAGGCCCGCTACAACCGCACCCTCGGCAAGTTCCACCTCGAGGGGATCATGCCCGCGCCGCGCGGCGTGCCGAAGATCGAGGTCACCTTCGACATCGACGCCAACGGCATCCTCAACGTGTCGGCGAAGGACCTCGCCACCGGCAAGGACGTGCAGAAGCGCATCGAGGGGGCCTCGGGCCTCAACGAGCAAGAGATCCAGCGCATGGTCAAGGAGGCGGCCGAGCACGAGGCGGAAGACAAGGCCCGCCGCGAGAGCGTCGATCGCCGCAACAAGCTCGACGCGATGGTCTACCAGCTCGAGAAGACGCTCTCGGAGGCGAAGGACAAGCTCCCCGCCGAGGAGGTCGGCAAGCTCGAGGAGGCGCTCAAGGAGGCCCGCTCCGCCGTCGAGCGCCAGGACGACGAGGCGATCAAGCTCGCGACCGAGAAGCTCGAGAAGGAGTCGCATCGCATCGCCGAGGCCATGTACAAGAACGTCGGCACGCCCCCCGCGGGCGGCGAGCCGCCGACGGGCGAGGCCCAGGGGGGCGAGAAGAAGGGCGGCAAGGATGGCGGCAAGGATGGCGGCGTGATCGACGCCGAGTTCGAGGAGGGGCACTGAGCCCCGCGCGCGCCGCGTGACGCACGGGGGCCGGCCGAGCGCCGGCCTCCGCGCTTTTGTGCGCCGAGCGAGGGCGCGCGCTCGGGCCGGTGGTCGTCAGAACGCGACGCCGAGGGCGAGCCCCACGTAGGGGAAGACGCCGAACGCTCGCTCCTGGGGCTTCGAGTCGCCAAAAGTCTGCGAGAGCGGCACGCCGACGCCTCCGCTCAAGGCCGCCGTGAGGCCCGCGCGGTGCTCGCCGATCCACGTCCCCTCGAGCTCGACGACGCCGAGCGCGGCTTGCAGGTCGTGCGACGAGCTCGCGTCGCCGCTCTGGGAGTGCCAGCCGAGGTAGCCCGCGTGGCCGAGCAGTGACCAGCGCACGCCGGTCGAGCCCGTGGGCACGCGGCTCGACACGATGCGCGCGCCGATTCGCGCCTCGACCGCCTGCAGGTGGGCGAAGCCGCCGAAGCCGAGGTCGAGGACGAGGCGATCGAACAGCGTGACGCCCGCGTCGACGCCGACGCCCGAGGGGTAGGCGGCGAACGCGCGAAGCCGCACCGACGGGTAGCGCTCGTCCTCGTCCGCGCGCGCGTCGGCGGGGGCGACGAACGCGGCGGCGCCGAAGAGGCCGAGGGCGATCGACAGGCCTAGCAGGCCGTTGAGAAACGGCCTGCGGAAACTGTGACCGACAGCAGGCCGTGTCGATCGCGCGGAGAGTCTTGGGTTCACGCGGGAGAGGATCGGGCAGTTCTGGAGAAACTCAACGGCCTGCTAGGGCGCGCCGGTCGCGGCCTCGAGCGGCCGAAGGCCCTTCGACGGCCGGCCGGTCGACGCGTGGAAGGCTGGCCATGGCAGGCTCGCAGTAGCGGGCTCGGCTCGCCGCTCCAAGCGTGATCGGCGGCGAGGGGCGTCCGCGTGTGGGCGCGCGAGCGCCGAGCTCCTTCACGGGGCGCTCGCGCGCGTTGGGCTCCCGTGAGGCCGGGCGTGCGGAGCCGGCGTACGATGCGTCGCGTGAGCCGCATCCTCGTCGCCGACGACGATCCCACGGTGCTGCGATCGGTGCGCCGCGCGCTCGTCGCCGCGGGGCACGCGGTCGAGGAGGCCGAAGACGGCGCCGTCGCCCTCGCGCGCCTTCGCGCGGCGAGCTTCGACGTGGTCGTGACCGACCTCGAGATGCCGAATCTCGACGGCTTCGGCCTGCTGAAGGCAGTGCGCGCGTCGTATCCGGGCCTCCCCGTCATCGTGGTCACAGCGCGAAACACCGTCGCGGAGTGCGCGCGCGCGATGCGGGCGGGCGCCGCCGATTTCCTCACCAAGCCCTTCCACCCCTCCGACCTCACGGCGGCCGTGGAGGCGGCCGTCGGCGAGCGAAGCGTCCCCGCGACGCAGACGTCGACGTCGCGCGGCGCGAACGTGCTCATCGGGGATTCGGCCAAGTTGCGCGAGGTGCTCGAGGTCGTAGAGCGCGTGGCGCCGACCGAGGCGACCGTCTTGATCCGCGGCGAGACCGGGACCGGCAAGGAGCTCGTCGCCCGCCTGCTGCACGGGCTCTCCCCGCGCGCCGCCTCGCCGCTCGTCGCCGTCAATTGCGGCGCGCTCGCCGAGTCGCTGGTCGAGAGCGAGCTGTTCGGCCACGTGCGCGGTGCGTTCACGGGCGCGACCGATCGGCGCGCCGGGCGGTTCCTGCAGGCTGACCGCGGCACGATCTTCCTGGACGAGATCGGCGATCTGCCGATGCCCGCGCAGGTCAAGCTGCTGCGGGTGCTGCAGGAGCGCGAGATCGTGCCCGTCGGCAGCGACCGCCCGACGAAGGTGGACGTCCGGGTGCTCGCCGCCACGCATCGCGACCTGGCGGCGATGGTCGCGGCGGGCGGCTTTCGCGCCGACTTGTACTACCGCCTCGAGGTCGTCGTCGTCAGTCTTCCGCCGCTTCGCGAGCGACCAGCTGACATCCCTGCCCTCGTCGCGCGCTTCGTCGACAAGCACGGCGCGCGCTACGGTCGGACGATCCGTCTTACGTCGGGGGCGCTCGCGGCCCTCGCGGCGCGGGGCTGGCCCGGCAACGTCCGCGAGCTCGAGAACGTCATCGAGCGGCTCGTGCTCATTGCCAAGCGCGAGGTGGTCACCGAGGACGAGTTGCCGCCCGAAGATGGGGTGCCGAGCCGTGGCGCGAGCCCCGCGCCGATCGCGTCGCCGGCTCCGCCGCGACCCGACGCGGGCGCCGTCGCTGCCGCGCAGCCGGCATCGTTGCCCGAGGCGATGGCAGACTACGAGCGGAGGCTCATCGAAGAGGCGCTCCTGAAGACGGGCGGCAACAAGCAGCAGGCCGCGGCCCTGCTCGGCATCAACCGTACGACCCTAGTCGAGAAGCTCAAGCGCCTGCGGCGCGACTAGCAGGCCGTTGAGAAACGGCCTGCGGAAACTGTGACAGACAGCAGGCCGTGTCGATCGCGCGGCGAGTTTCGGGTTGACGCGGGAGAGGATCGGGCAGCTCCGGAGAAACTCAACGGTCTGCTAGCGGGACGAGGTCACCGACTCGCCGTGACCTTGGGCAGACGGGCGTCGCCGCGGTGCGCGAGGTGGTCTCTCAGCTGGTCGACGAGCAGCGCCTCGGTCGCGTACGCGTAGTCCCTGCAAACCACGTCCGTCGTCAGCCACGTCTCCCTCTCGCCGCGGACCTCGAGCTTCCGACTCACGAGCAGCGCGTTCTCGTTGGCGTCGAAGGTCCACGTCTCGCGCTCGACCGTGCCCGGCACCGTCTCCGCGGCCACGGTGCGCGCGAGGACGTGCCCTCGCGCGCGATCGGCGAGGAGGATCTTCCAGCCCTGCTCGTTCGCGAGGTCGACGACCTGCTCGACCAGCGTCGCGCGCGTGCCTTCCACCGAGAACGTCTGCGGGACGTACGGCTTGAGCGAGGTGGTCGCGGCGCCGCAGCCGACGAGCGAGAGCGAAACGACGAGGGCGGCGAGGAGGGAGGTCAGCGTGCGCATGCCCTCCCTTCAGCAACCGCGATGCCGGCGCGCGGCGCGCGATTCCCCTGGATTTCATGGAGATCGACGGCGTCATTGCGTTGACGCACCGTCGGCGATTTTGACGCCGCGCCGGCGCGTTGACGCTCGTCGTGCGCGCCGACGCGCCGTCAGGTCGCAGTGAACCCCAGCCGCTCGAGGATGCCGAGCGCCTCGTCGAACGCGTATCGCGTGATCGCGGCGTCGAGGAGA
>JAJXTK010000756.1 GCA_021783935.1 Myxococcales bacterium
CCGAGGCACGGTTGCCTGCGCGCGTTCGCGCCACGCGATCTCCCTTCCCCCGCACCGCGGGGGAAGGGCGGGGATGGGGGCTGTAACAGCGACGATCGCGCTCAGGGCGGGATCCCGACCCGGCGCGGGCGGCCGGCGCGGGGCTCGTGGTACCCTTGGCGGCCATGAGCTACGACGACGTCGCGCGCCGCCTGGCGGATCCGAACGCCATCGGCCTCACCGAGGAGCTGGCCCGCAAGCTCAAGGTCCGCGACGCGGACGTCACGCGCGCGCAGCTGCTCGCGGAGGCGGAGGATCACGGGCACGTCGGCGTCTACCTGCTCGCCGCGTACGTCGAGGACGACACCGACACGTTCGGCAAGGGGGAGATCTACTGGTGGAGCATCCCCGTGCTCGGCAACGCCGACGGCAGCGTCACGTGGAAGGCGACGGTCGGGCTGCCGAGCGGCGCGCCGCCGGTCAAGTGCGACGATCGCGAGTGGCTCGCGTCGCTCTCGCTCGACGCGCCGCCGCTGCTCGCGCTCATCCCGCCGGGCGACGACTACGCCGCGTGCCTCGTCAAGCTCGGGGTCTGGGACGACGACGGCGCCGTCGCCGACCTCCCGAAGGCGATGACCGCGGGGCTCGCGGCGCTCTCGGAGCTGCCGCTCGACTACCCGCTCGGCAAGGCCGAGAAGATCGTCGACCCGGTGCGCGCGGCGATCTACGAGTCGCTGCGCGCGAAGCAAGACGACGTGCTCCTCGAGCAGGAGCTCCGCCTGCTGCGCAACGACGTCTCGCACTACGGCGCCGGGCTCGTGCACTCGGCGGTGAGCGCGCTCGTGCGCGTGTACCTGATCGCGAAGGACGAGCTCAAGACGCACGCGGCGCCGGCGGTGACGCTGGTGAAGGACCAGTCGCACACCTTCCGCTTTGCGACCCCGATCGAGGCCGGCGGGAGGCTGGCGGTCTTCGCGCGCGGCCCGGTCGAGGCGGGGCGGCTCGGCACGCTGTCGCTCGATCTGCCGTTCCTCAACCACATCGTGGTCGACGACGCCGCCTCCTTCGCCGACGGCCTCACCGTCACGGCGCGAGGGAGCGCCGACGTGGTGGCCTTCTACACGGCGCCGTGAGCCGGCCGCTCCGCCCGCGCGCCCTCGCCGTGACGCTCGTCGCCCTCGCGGCCCTCGGCGCACGCGCCCTCGGCTGCAGCTCCACCGCGTGCGACATGACCGGGGTGTGCTGCTGCGCGGGCGGGCAGAGCGGCACGGCGTTCTGCGGCGCGCAGGGCCCCGCCTGCCTCGACGGCTTCGCCCTCTATCGCGGCGCCGACTGCCAGACCAAGTGCGGCGGCGACGCCGCGAGCGGCGCGGGTGACGCGAGCGACGCGGGTGACGCGGGTGACGCGGGTGACGCGGGTGACGCGCCCGCCGACGCCGCGTGCGACACGTCCAACGTCTGCTGCTGCCAGGGGGACGTGCTCGACTTCCCGCTGTGCATGGAGGGGGGGCAAGTCGCCTGCGCGGCCGGCTACGGGCTCTACCGCGGCGACGACTGCCGCTGCCTGCCGGATCGCAACACGCCGTGCTGCCTGCCGCACCCGCTCGCGGACGCCGGGGGCGACGGCTGACGACGCCGATCACGGCGGAGGCGCGCGCGAGGAGCAGCACGACGCGGGCCCCCGCGAGGCTCGTCGTCGAAGGCCGGGCCGTCCGGTCTCGGAGAAGCTCCACAGCCTGCCAGCAGGCCGTTGAGTTTCTCCGGAGCTGCCCGATCCTCGCCCGCGTAAACCCGAAACTCTCCGCGCGATCGACCCGGCCTGCTGTCGCCTCAATGTTTCGGCAGGCCGTTTCTCGACCGCCTGCTAGGCGCTCGCGAGCATGCTCGGCGGGAAGATCAGCCACCGTCGGCCGCCTCGAGCGCTCGAAGCCCGCGTGCGCGCGGCCTCGACGAGCACGAGCAGCTCGTCGGCGTCGAAGGGCTTCGAGATCACCGGCACGCCGTGCCTAGCCGCCACCACGCGCGCGGCGTCGGCGGCCGACACGAGGACCGCCGCCGGGGGCGAGGGCATGGAGGTGAGCTCCCCGAGGAGCCCTTCGGTCGTCTCGCCGACGAGGTTGAAGTCGAGGACGAAGACGTCGGGCGCGAGCGTGTGCATCGCAGCGCGTGCGGCGCTCGAGTCGGCCACGCCGTGCGCGTGCCAGCCGTCCTGCTGAAGCAGCTCGACGAACAGGTCGCGCAGATCGTCGTCGTCTTCGACCACCATGACGACACCCCGGGCGCGGGTCGTGCTCGTGGGGCCATCGGACGTCGGCGCAGGGTCTGGGGTCGGATCGAATTGTGCCACGGAAGGTTCCTCGCGGCCGGCGGCTATCCGCAAATCACGGGCCGCGCCTTTGCGCTCTCGCCGTGCCTCGGATCGTCGCTCTTGGTCATGGTTTCGGCTCCCGGGCGCTCGACGGACCCACGAGGCGTACTCGCGGTGCGCGCCCTCGTGACGGCGAGTAGGACGCGGCCACGCGCAAAGGATCGCGGAATGTCAGGTCAATTCCGTGCCTGGATCGCCCATGGACTCCAACGCCGCGTCGCCCGCCCGACCCACTCGCAGGCCGATGATGAACGGCCTGCGGAGACCGTGACCGTCAGCAGGCTGTGGTCGCTCGCGCGCGAGCTCGCGGCACGCCGCGGCAGAGGCTCGGCCGGTCTGAGAGAGGCTCCGCAGCCTGCTACGGTGGCCACCGTGGACGACGAGCGCGCCCTCTTCGAGCGGTATCGGGCGCTGTGCGAGAAGGTCGACGCCTTCGCCGCGCGCGTGCACGCGCGATACGGCGGCGAGCTCTCGTGCCGGCCCGGCTGCGACGGCTGCTGCAAGGTGCGCCTGACGATCACCGAGATCGAGGCCGCGGCGATCGCGGCGCGGCTGGCGGCGCCCGCCCCCC
>JAJXTK010000757.1 GCA_021783935.1 Myxococcales bacterium
GGAATCCGAGGCTCGGATAGGCAAAACGGAAGCGGTTCTATAGCAGTCTAGTCGCGGCGTCCGCGCGAGAATCCGCCACCGCCACCACCACTGCCGCCGCCGCCCCCCCCGCCGCCGCCGCCGCCGAGCAGGCACTGGGTCACGGTGCAGGCGAGCCCTTGCAGGCAGGCGCGATCGTTGACGCAGGCGTTCACCTGATTGCCGCAGTTGTTGGCGACGCACTGGGCGCAGACGCCGATCGGGCCGGAGTCGGGGATCGGGAAGACGTCGAAGATGTTGATGCCGGTGTCCTTGATGGGCGCCGTGTCCTCGGGGGGCACGTTCGAGTCCTTGGCGACGACGCCGGTGTCCTCGGTGGTGACCGAGGTGTCGTCGCTCGTCGAGGAGTCGAGAGCGGCGGCGGCGTCTTCGAAGGAGTCGTCGACGATGAGGCCGGTGCGTCCGAGGCAGCCGCCGACCGAGACCGCGAGCGCCACGCCGAGCGAGAGGGCGGAGAGACGACCGAGCATGCCTCGCACTCTACGCAACGCGGCGCACCCGGGCGAGCTGGCGGCGCCCCTTCCGTCCGCGCGCCGCGCGACGCGCGTCCGAGCGGCAATTTCCGCTCGGGATGGCTAGCGCTTGGCCGGCTCGTCGCCGCGTCGTTCGGTCGCCTCGGCGTCGACGATCGCGGCGCGCGCCTCGTCGCGTCGACGCGCCCACGCCTCGAGCCGCTGCGCGATCTGGGCCTCGTAGCCGGCCCCCTTCGGCGCGTAGTAGCGGCGCCCCTCGAGCGGCTCGGGGCGGTAGCGCTGCAGCGCGCTGAAGCTCCCCTCCTCGTCGTGCGCGTACGAGTAGCCCTCGCCGAACCCTTCGGCGCGGTTCACGCTCGTCGAGGAGGGGCGCAGGTGCAGCGGCACGCCGAGCGCGCCGTGCGCCTGCACGTCGGCCTCGGCGGCGTGATAGGCGGCGATCGACGCGTTCGATTTGGGCGCGGTCGCGAGGAAGGTGCACGCCTGCGCGAGCGGGTGCAGCCCCTCGGGCATGCCCATGCGTCGGAAGGCGTCGTCGGCCGCGATCGCGATCGTCAGCGCGCGCGGATCGGCGTTGCCCACGTCCTCGCTCGCGAAGATGATCATGCGCCGCAGCACAAAAAGCGGGTCCTCGCCGGCCTCCAGCATGCGCGCCATCCAGTAGAGCGCCGCGTCGGGGTCGCTGCCGCGCATCGACTTGATGAACGCGCTGACGACGCCGTAGTGCTCGTCCCCCTTCTTGTCGTAGCGGAGCCCCGGCGCGGCCTGCGCGGCCTTGACGACGTCGAGCGTGAGCCGCGTTGCGCCCGCGTCGACGAGCGCGTCGCACGAGGTCTCGAGCGCGCTGAGCGCGCGCCGCGCGTCCCCCTGCGCCATGGCGGCGATCGCCTCGAGCGCGTCGTCTTCGGCCTCGACGCCGAGCGCCCCGAGCCCGCGCTCGGCGTCGGCCAGCGCGCGCCGCAAGAGCCGCACGAGATCGTCGGGCGCGATCGGCTCGAGGCGCACCACGCGGCAGCGCGACAAGAGCGCGGCGTTCACCACGAAGCTCGGGTTCTCCGTGGTCGCTCCGACCAGCGTGACGGTGCCGTCCTCGACGTAGGGCAACAGCACGTCCTGCTGCGCCTTGTTGAAGCGGTGGATCTCGTCGACGAACAGAATCGTCCGCGCGCGGCGGTAGGCGCGCCCCTCGCGCGCCTCGCCGAGGATCTCCTTGATCTCCGGCACGCCGCCGAGCACGGCCGAGAACGGCACGAAGCGCGCCTCGGTCGCGTGCGCGATGAGGCGCGCGAGCGTGGTCTTCCCCGCGCCGGGCGGCCCCCAGAAGATCAACGACGGGAGGTGATCGCGCTCGATCGCCCGTCGCAGCGGCGCCCCCGGCCCGAGCACCCTCGCCTGGCCGACGAGCTCGTCGAGATCGCGCGGCCGCATGCGCTCGGCGAGCGGCGTCGCGAGCGGATCGACCTTGGCCGTGTCGCGCTCGAGGGCGCGCGTGAAGAGATCGTCCCCGCCGCCGCGTCCGCGCGTCTTCGGGCGCATGGGAGCGCTGCTAGCCCGGCCCGCCAAAGGCGACAATCGCGCGAGGGGTCCTGCTATGTTGCCCGCGTGATGGAGTCCAAGAAGATCGGGTTCCTCGGCGCGGGCAACATGGCGACCGCGATCGTGCGCGGCCTCTTGCACGTCGGCGTGCTCCCCTCGCAGGTGATGATCGGCGACGTCGCTCGCGCGCGCCTCGACAAGGTGCAGTCCGAGCACGCCGGGCTCCTCGCGACCACCGAGAACCCGGAGATCTGCCGCTTCGCCGACGTCGTCGTCCTCGCGGTCAAGCCGCAGATCGTCGACAAGGTGCTGCCGCAGATCGCCCCGCACTGGCGCCCCGAGTCGCTGCTCGTGTCGGTCGCCGCCGGCGTTTCGACCGCGGCGATCGAGTCCAAGATGCCCCCGGGCGCGCGCGTCATCCGCACGATGCCGAACACGGCGGCCACGGTGCTCGCGGGCGCGACGGCGATCTGCCGCGGCGCGCACGCGGGCGACGACGACGTCGCGCTGGCCGAGCAGCTCTTCGGCGCGATCGGCCGCACCGTGGTGCTCGACGAGACGCTCATCGACGCGGTCACCGGGCTCTCGGGCAGCGGCCCGGCCTACGTCATGCTGATCATCGAGGCGCTCGCCGACGGCGGCGTGAAGGTCGGCCTGCACCGCGACACCGCGCTCATGCTCGCCGCGCAGACGGTGTTCGGCTCGGCGAAGCTGCTGCTCGAGACCGGCGAGCACCCGGGGCGGCTCAAGGACATGGTGACCTCGCCCGGCGGCACGGCGATCGCGGGCCTGCACACGCTCGAGGCCGGCGGCCTGCGCACCACGCTCATCAACGCGGTCGAGGCGGCGACCAACCGCTCG
>JAJXTK010000758.1 GCA_021783935.1 Myxococcales bacterium
CATGACGACGCACGCGCGCGGCGCGCTGTGGCTGCAGCCAGAGGCGCGCTCGGCGCTCGACGTCGGGGCGCTGCACGCGCGCGCGCTGAAGTTCGACGGGCGCGGCAAGGTACTCGGCCACCGCATGACCAGCCAGTGCGCGAGCGGCACCGGGCAGTTCCTCGAGAACATCGCGCGCTACCTCGGCGTGCCCCTCGAGGACGTCGGCTCGCTCTCGCAGACGGCGCGCCACCCCGAGGAGGTCTCGAGCATCTGCGCGGTGCTCGCCGAGACCGACGTCATCAACATGGTGAGCCGCGGCCTGACTGCGGCCGACGTGCTCAAGGGGATCCACATGAGCCTCTCGGGGCGGCTGCTCCGCCTCCTGCGCGCGGTCGGCGCCGAGGGGATCGTCGCGCTCAGCGGCGGGCTGGCGGGCGACGCCGGGCTCGTCAAGACGATCAACGAGGAGCTGGCGGCCGAGAAGGCCAAGGCGAAGGGGAAGTGGGTGCCGCTCGAGTGCCGCACGCACCCCGACGCGGGCTGCGCGGGCGCGATCGGCGCGGCGCTGCTCGGCGCCTACCGGCACGATCAGCTCGCCAAGAGCGGCAGGCTGCAGGCGGTCGCGGGGGCTTGAGCGCCCTGGCGCCGATGGGCCGTTAAAGGGCGCGGGGGAGCGTCGTTCGCCCCCCCGTGCTCCGTCGCCCGCGGCCTCGCATGTCCCGGGCACGCCCGGGGTCCATGGATGCTACTGCGCGTTGATGTCCTTCGGCGGAACGAGGAACAGCACCTCGCGTCGATCGCCGAGGCTGAAGGCGCCTGGCATGCCGACGACGTCGATGTAGGCGCGGAAGACCTGCGCATCGGCGGTCGGCACGACGGTGGTGTTCTCCTTCGGGTCGACCTCGAAGCAGACGCGGTTCGACTTGTTCGCCACGATCTGGATGAACGTGTCGGCGATGCCGTCGCCGTTGGTGTCCTTGACCTTCGACAGCCCCACGGCGGGGCACCCCTCGGTCGCGTCCCCCTCGTCCATGGCGCGCAGCGACGCGATGAACTTCGTCGCGTCGACGCCGCCGGCGTTGGCCGGATCGTTGGAGGGCACGGCGGTGATGTCGAGCTTGCTGCCGACGGCGATGGCGCTGATCGCGGTGACGACCTGACCGGTGAGCGGCGCGCCGTCCATGATCAGGAAGTTGAGGCGACAGGTGCCGCCGGGACCCGTCGGGGGTCGGTTCGCGCCGCCTTGGCCGGTCGGGCACTGGCCGCTCGTGCCGAACGCCGACGGCGCCACGTTGCTGTTGGTCGCGTCGGAGACCTGATTGCCTTCGGCCTCGGTGCCGTCGTCTTGCGGGTGCTGATCCAGCACGTTGACGAAGCGCATGTTCTTGGCCGTGAGCGCCGTGATCGCCTGACTGATGGGGCCGATGCCGTCCATGTTCTGCTTCCACGGCGCGTCGGTCACGTTGACGACGATCGGCACCGAGCCGGGGCGGAAGTCGACGCCTCCCCAGAGCGGCGCGACGGCGGTGTGGGTGGCGATCGCGGGGTTGGTGCCGGGGTAGCTGCCGGTCGCGATGTACGTGAGCGAGGCGATGTCCGCCTCGGGGTCGTCGCCGCCACCACCGGCGTTCATCCCGTTCGCGGCGGCCGTCGCCTTGGCCGCGGCGCTCGCCGTGGCGTCGATCGGCTGGCGGACGTTCACCACCCACGGGTCGCCCTGCCCGGAGTCCTTGAAGTCGACCACGGCGAGGCCGACCGACGGGATCGCCGCGACCAGCTTCGGGAACATCCCGACGAGGCCCGACCGAAGGTTGGCGATCGAGCCGCCCATCGAGCCGGTGGTGTCGACCGAGAACGCGACGTCCGCGTTCTTCAGGTCGGTCGCGAACCCGAGCACGCGCTTGGCGGGCGTCGGCGCGACCTGATAGGGGATCGTGAAGAAGAAGTCCTGCTGCGGGCCGCTGTTGCGCAGCTGCACGACCGTGAGGTTCGCGAGGGCCATCTGCCCTGCGCCGGCCGCGTGCACGACGGTCGTCGCGACGAGCTTGCCGCCCGGCAAGGAGCCCGCCGAGGTGAAGGTCGCGCCGGAGAAGCCGCCGATCGTGTTGTCGTCGAGCGTGAAGGTGACCTGGCTGCTCACGTCGGTCGACGTGCCGTCGGAGGCGTTGAGGACCGCCTTGTAGGTCTGGGTCCCCGGCGACGCCGGCGTGGTCGCGGTGTCCAGGTAGACGATCGCGTTGCTCGGCGTCAGCACCAGCGAGTTGAGCGCGAAGGCCGGGCCGCCGTCGTCGCCGTCGCCCAGGCTCCAGCTCCCGTCGGAGCCGCCGCCGTCGAGCGCACCGACCTGGGTGTGATCGACGCTGCTGGAACAAGAGGCGGCGCCGAGGGCGACGCACGCGGAGGCGAAGAAGGAAAGGCGACGAAGCGCGATCATGAGCAGCTCCCCCAGCGCACGTGCTGCTCGACGTGCGCGGTCACGAAGTGATCGAAACGAGCGCGCGACTCTCGGACCACGCGCAGCGGACTCGCGAGTGCACCCTACGAACGCACGCGGCGTGCGCTCGAATACTCACTCATTCTTCGGCTCGGCACCGCGCGGTCAAGCGGGTTCACCAAGTCTTGGTGCCGCGCTGATGCCTACATGTCCGCGGAGGGGCGCCCGACTACCTCGCGGCGATGGCCCCGAGGTGGCGCCCGCTAAGCGCGCCGTCGCGCCGGAAGCTGAAGTACGTCTCGGCGTCGCAGCGGGTGCAGCCGCCGACGTCCTCGATGCGCGCGTCGTCGACGCCGAGCGCGCGCAGCTGCCGGCGCACGGCCAGGCGCAGGTCGACGTGCGGCCTGCCCGTGGGGCCCGGGCGCGCGAGGCTCGCGTCGCCCGGCGCGGCGTCGTCGATCGCGGCGACCACCTCGTCGCCCACCTCGAAGCA
>JAJXTK010000759.1 GCA_021783935.1 Myxococcales bacterium
CGCCTCGAACGGCTCCGCCCGCACGAGCTCGCTCACGACGGCAGCGCCCCCGCCCCCGAACCGCTCGTGCCCTCGCCATCGCCCGGGCTACCATGCCCGCGACGGGCGCCCCGGACTCCTGCCCGCCCCCCTACGAGGCCCATCTGCATGAGAATCGTCGTCACCGGCGGCGCCGGCTTCCTCGGCTCGCACCTCTGCGAGCGCATGCTCGCTGAGGGCCACGAGGTCGTGGCCGTCGACAACCTGATGACCGGCGCGCGCGAGAACATCGCGCACCTGCTCGACTCCGGGCGCTTCCGGCTCCTCGAGCACGACGTCACCAAGCCGTACGACCTCCCGGCCGACCGCATCTACAACCTCGCGTGCCCCGCGAGCCCGCCGCACTACCAGCGCGACCCGGTGCACACGATGCTCACCAGCGTCCTCGGCGCCCTGCACGGGCTCGAGCTCGCGCGGCGCACCGGCGCGCGCTTCCTGCAGGCGTCGACGAGCGAGGTGTACGGCGACCCCGACGTGCACCCGCAGCCCGAGACCTACCGCGGCAACGTGAACCCGATCGGCCCGCGGGCCTGCTACGACGAAGGCAAGCGCGCGGCCGAGAGCCTCGTGATGGACTTCCGCCGCAAGCACGGCACCGACGGGCGCCTCGCGCGCATCTTCAACACGTACGGCCCGCGCATGGCGTTCGACGACGGGCGCGTCGTCAGCAACTTCATCGTCCAGGCGCTGCGCGGCGATCCGCTCACCCTCTACGGCGACGGCACGCAGACGCGGAGCTTCTGCTACGTCGACGATCTCATCGACGGCCTGGTGCGCCTGATGGAGCACCCCGACGAGAGCGGGCCGGTCAACATCGGCAATCCCGGCGAATTCACGGTCGCGGAGCTCGCCGAGCAGGTGATCGCCCTCACCGGCGCGAAGGTAGATCTGGTGCGCGAGCCGCTCCCCGTCGACGATCCGCGCCAGCGCAAGCCGGTGATCGATCGCGCGCGCGAGCGCCTCGGCTTCGAGCCGAGGGTGCCGCTGCGCGAAGGGCTCGCGCGGACGATCGCGGAGTTCCGACACCGGCTCGGCACGTGAGCTCGGCGGCGGGTGGAGGCGCGCGGCCGTCCCAAGAGGTCACCCCCGACGCCCTCCTCGCCGGCCGCGTCCGCTACACCCAGCCCGCCCACGGCTATCGCGTCGCCGTCGAGGCCCCGCTCCTGGCGCACTTCGCTGCCCTGGGCGCGCGCCGCCCCTTCGCGCACGCGGTCGATCTCGGCTCCGGCCCCGGCGCGATCGCGCTGATGCTGCTCGTCCAGGGCTGGGCCGTCCGCGCCACGGCCGTCGAGCCCGCCCCCCTCCACGCCGAGCTGGCGGCCCGCAACGCGCGCGACAACGGCGTCGCCGATCGCCTGCGCGTCGTCTCCACCGCGGCCGCGGCGGTGTCGGGCGAAGGGATCGAGCCCGCGGACCTCGTGATCACGAATCCACCGTATTTCGAGCCATCCGATGGGCCGGTGTCGCCGACGCCAGTGCGCGACGCGGCGCGCGCGTTCGTCGGCTCGACGCTCGGCGACTTCGTGGTCGCTGGCCGCGGTCTCCTCGGCCGAGGCGGTCGCTTCGTCGTCGCGTTCCCGGCGGCGCGCGCGACCGAGCTCGTGGAGCTGCTCGTCGCCGCCGGCCTGCACCCGAAGCGCCTTCGCTTCGTGCACCCCCGGCCTCATCGCGAGGCGCAGATCGCCTTCGTGGAGGCGAAGCCGGGGCGCCGTGGCGGGCTGACGATCGAGCCGCCGCTCTGCGTCCGGCTCGAGACCGACGCCTACGCGCCCGGAGTCGAAGACGCCTTGCAGGGGCGATGGCCCGCGCCGAGCCCACGCGGTGCCGCGCCCGCGAGGTGATCCCGCGCTCACCCCCCGCGTCGCAGCAGCTCGGCCTCGAGCTCGGCGACGCGCGCCCGCGCCGCGTCCTTCGCGGCGCGCTCGGCCTCCCTCGCCTCGGCCTCCACGGCCACGCGCGCGAGCGCGGCCTCCTTCGCGCCGCGCTCGGCCTCCCTCGCCTCCGCCTCGGCGCGGGCCCGCAAGCGCGCCTCCTCCTCCGCCGTCAGCCACCACCGCGTCCCCGCCTCGTCTTCGGCGATGCGCAGCCGCGTCCCCTCGCTCACGGCGAACACCCACGCCCCGAGCACCGGCGAGCGCGCCGGCCCCTCGCCGGCGTACACGCGCACCAGCTCGTCCCCCTCGCGCTGCCAGATCTGCAGCCGATGCGGCCCGCCGGCGTTCATCGGCCCCTCGAGCTTCGCGTCGAAGACCCACAGCTCCTCGACGCCGCACGCCGCGTACTTCTCCGGCGCGATCGCGTAGTCCTTGTAGGGGTGCGTCGCGCTCACCACCTCGATGGCGAGCCGCGGCACCGCGTGCCCCGCCTTCCACGTGCAGAGCGAGGTCAGCTCGTCCCCCTCCGGCGGACGCGGCGCGATGACGCAGAGATCGGGGTCGAGCCCGACCTTCGGATGCGCCTCATCCCAGCGCACCGCGAGGTTGTGCGCGACCTGCGCTGAGATTCCCGCTCGCGCGACCCACGCGAGCAGCAGCTGCTCGAGCAACACGAGGACTTGGTGGTGCAGCACCGACTCGGGCACGGGCTCCTCCGGGAGCGTCCAGTCCGGCCGCGACCGAGGCACCTCGTAGCGAATGCCCACGTGCGAGGGGCTGCGCGAGGGGAGGGCGGGCATGGACGTCATCGTACCCCGACCTCGACGACGAGCCCGCGACGGTTGCCCGCGCCCGTGCCCAACCTTGGATGCATGCGCGGCGGGTCGGGATCCCGCCCTGAGCGCGATCGTCGCTGTTACAGCCCCCATCCCCGCCCTTCCCCCGCGGTGCGGGGGAAGGGAGATCGCGTGGCGCGAACGCGCGCAGGCAACCGT
>JAJXTK010000760.1 GCA_021783935.1 Myxococcales bacterium
GGGGAGCCCGAGCCCCGCCTGGCCGCCGGGGCCGCCGCTCGACGTGTGGCTCGACGACGTGATCGAGCACGAGCAAGGCGGCCGCGCGGAGCACGCGTGCGCGGAGCTGCTGTTCGACGCGCTCGACGCCTCGCGCCTAGCCCCGCGCGCGCCCTTGCGCGACGGACTGCACGCGCCGCGTCGACGCCGGGCGCTGCTCGCGCTGCTGACGGCGCTCGAGGCGACGCGGCTCGCCGAGGCGGACGCGCCCGAGGCCGTCGAGGCGCGCTCCGAGCTCGCCGGGCGCCTCGGGGAGATCATCGACTACCGAATGCTGGCCCCGCTCGAGGCGCTCACCCGCGATCCCGCCCCGAGCGTGCGCGCGCGCGCCGTCACGGCGATCGCGAACCTCCCGTTCAAGCGCAGCGCGCAGGTGCTCCGCGCCGCCGCCCACGACGACGCACCGGAGGTCGTCTCCGCCGTGATCCTCGCGCTCGAACGACAGCACGCCCCGGTGTTCGTCGATCCGCTGCGCCGTCTCGCGCACGACGCGCCGACCGAGGAGGTGCGGCTCGCGGCGCTCGGCGCGCTCGCCGGCATCGACAACGAGGTCGCCGCCCAGCGCGTGCTCGAGGCCCTCGAGAGCGGCACCTCGCGCGAGCGCGAGGCGATTCTTCGGGCGCTGCGCGAGCGGCGACCGGCGCGCGACGGCCGGCTGGCCGCGAGGATCCGGGCGCGCCTCGCCGACGGCGTGCCGCCGGAGCTCGCGGCCGAATTCGCGCGCGCGCTCGGGTGACTCGCGGCGCTCGTCGGCTTTGTTGGCCCCGGGCGGGCGGCTTGCGTACCGGTCGGACGCGATGCACCGCTCTCTCGGCTCGACGATCCTCGCCTTCGCGATCGGTCTGGCGACCGTCGCGGGCGCGGCGCCGCCGTCGAAGAAGGCCCCCTCGCCGCCGTCGCGATCGATCGGCGCCCCCAACAAGGGACGCCTCGAGAACGGCGTGCACGTAGAGGCGAGCCCCTACGTCCGCATCCTCGGCACCTACGCGAACAGCGACGTGCGCTACGGCACGCGCGAGCTGGTCGACGCGATCGAGCGCGCCGCGCGCGAGGTGCACCGGCGCTACCCCGACGCGCGCCTCGGCGTCGGACAGCTCTCCAAGAAGGGGGGCGGCGACATCGAGCGCCACCACTCGCACGAGAGCGGACGCGACGCCGACCTCGCCTTCTACCTGATCGATGGGCTCGGCCGCCCGGTCGAGCTCGACTCGTTCCACGCGATCCGCGAGAGCGGCGCCGCGGTGGGCGATCCTTCGGTTCGCTTCGACGACGGACGCAACTGGATGCTGATCGCCGCGCTCGCGACCGACCCGCACGCGCACGTCACGCACATCTTCGTCGCGACGCACCTGCGCACCCGCCTGCTCGCCTACGGCGCGAAGATCGGCGCGGCGCCGCTCGTGCGCCAGCGCGTCGCCGATCTGCTCATGCAGCCGCGACACGCCCTGCCCCACGACGATCACTTCCACGTGCGCGTCGCGTGCCCCGCCAACAGCCCCGAGTGCATCGAGATGCCGGTGCTGGTGCAGGCGCGCCGCGCCAGGACGACGACCAAGCCGCCGAAGGCGAGCGCGTCGTCCGACCCCGTCGACGTCGCCAAGACGGCCCCGACGCCGCCGCCGCCGCGCAAGGTCACGCGCGCGCGCGCCACCGGCCGAATCCGGCCCGAGCCGATCCCGCTCGCGACCTCCGCCGCCGACGACGCGCCGCCGTACCCGTGAGCGGGCGGCTCGGCCGTCGGTCTCGGAGAGACTCCACAGCCCGCTAGCAGGCCGTTGAGAAACGGCCTGCGCAAACCGTGACAGACAGCAGGCCGTGTCGATCGCGCGGCGAGTCTCGGGTTGCCGCGGGCGAGGATCGGGCAGCTCCGGAGAAACTCAACGGCCTGCTAGGCTACGATGCAACGCATGGACGCGATCGTCCTCCGATGCCAGAGCTGCGGCGGCACGCTGACCGAAGGAGCGGGCGAGTGCCCCTTCTGCCACGCGACGGTCGCCGCGCGCCACTGCCTCGCGTGCTTCCACGCGAACCTCGCGAGCGCCGTGCACTGCGCGGCGTGCGGCCGCGAGCTCGGGCTCGAGCCTCTCCCCGATCCGGACACGATGCGCTGCCCCTCCTGCCCGGGCGAAGCCCACTTCGTCGCGCTCCCGGCCGGCGCCAACGGCACCGTGCACGAGTGCCCGCGCTGCACGGGTCAGTTCGTCGACCACGCCACCCTGCGCGCGCTCTTCGCCGAGCGCACGCCCCTGTCGCTCGGCGTGCCGCGCGCGCCCCAGAGCGCGCCGCAGGGCCCGGTGCGCTACCTCCCCTGCCCCGTGTGCCACGCGCGCATGAACCGCAAGAACTTCGGCGAGCGCTCGGGCGTCATCGTCGACGTGTGCAAGTCGCACGGCATCTGGTTCGATCACGGCGAGCTGCCGCGCGTGCTCGCGTGGGTCGAGGAGGGCGGGCTGCAAGATCTCGCGCAGCGCGAGGAACAGCGGCGGCGCGAGACCGCGCGCGAGGCCGCGATCTCCGCGATGTCGCTGCACGGCCAGCACCTCGACCTCGAAGAAGATCGGCGCGACGTCTGGTCGGAGCTCTGGCGCGTCCTCTTCTCGTGACGGAGGGCTCGCCGCTCTCCGCGATCAGCGCGGGGCGGCGCTCGGCAGCGATCGAGGCATCGCCGAGCTCGGCGCGCGGGGCTTGACGTGCGTGGGCGCCGGCGACGTCGGCGCGTGCGAGCGGTGGATCGCCCAGAGCGTCAGGACCAGCAGGAGAATCGCCGGCGCGAGCAGCAGCACGTACGCGAGGCGATCGGGCGACAGGCGCGCGCGCAGCTCGCGCGCGGCGGCCGCGATCGCGGGGTCGTCGGCGCGCGCTGCGAGAG
>JAJXTK010000761.1 GCA_021783935.1 Myxococcales bacterium
CTGAGCTGACGGGCGGTTCGCTTGCGTCTGGCGCGCGTGGCCGACACGATGCCGCGGTGAATTCGATCTCGACCTCGCTCGATGGCTGGATGCCGCGGCTCATCGCCGCGTTCCGTTCTCTCCGACGGACGCAGGGGCCGGCCAACCGGCTGACGCGCGAGGAGCTCGACCTCGTCGCGCGTGGCGTGCGTCGCTGGAGCGAGGGGCTGACGCGCGGGCGGCGGTTCGTCGGCGCGAGCTACCTCGAGGACCCGGCGCTGCTCGGCGCGTATCTGCTTTATTTCTGGCCTGTTTCGTACGCGCAGGCGCGCGAGGTGCTGGGCGAGCTGCGGCTGCGTCCGCGCGCGGCGCTCGACCTCGCGAGCGGTCCTGGTCCGATGGCGATGGCGGCGTTCGACCTCGGCGCGAGCGAGGTGACCGCGCTCGACCGCAGCGAGCGGGCGCTCGGTCTCGCGCGCGAGCTCGCGGGCGGCATCGGCCGGGGTCTCGCGACACGCGCATGGGATCCGCTGCGCGGAGGTTCGCTTCCCGGCGGCGGTCAGGCCTGGAGCCTCGTCACCTTCGGGCATGGCCTCAACGAGCTGTGGGCGGACGCGCGCGATCGCATCGAGCGTCGTACCGAGCTGTGCGAGGCGCTCGTCGGCCGATTGCGAAAGGGGGGAGCGCTCGTCGTCATCGAGCCGGCGCTGCGAACGACGACCCGCGAGCTGCTCCAGGTGCGCGACGCGATGGTCGCTCGCGGCTTCGCGGTGCGGGCGCCCTGCCTGTTTCGCGGCGGCTGCCCGGCGCTCGAGCGCGAGGTCGACTGGTGTCACGCCGAGCGTTCGTGGACGCCGCCGGCCGCGCTCGCGGAGCTCATCCAGGCGGCCGGGCTGCACAAGGAGGCGCTCAAGATGGCGTACGTCGTCTTCGCGCCCAAGGGCGAGGCGTGGCCGGAAGTGCCTGTCGGGAAGCTGTTTCGCGTGGTGAGCGAGACGTTCGAGGGCCACGGCCGGCATCGCCTCATCGGCTGCGGGCCGCAAGGCCGGGTGCCCATCGCGAGGAGCGACGCGGCGGCGAGCGAATCGAACGCGGCGTACGGGACTCTCACGCGCGGCGATGTTTTCTCGTTGGAGAATGAGTCGCCGGCACAGGAAGGCAGCGGGCTCAAGGTGGTCGAGGCGACGAGGGTGCGCGTCGTGGCGAGGGCGGGCGAGCCGGTCTGACGCTGACGCACCGCTTGTGTTGAAGGCTCGGGGCGCGTTCCCTATGTTGCGGCCTCCCTCGACCTTGCTCGGGACGAGCGGAGGGTACCGGAGGCTCGCGATGGCGATTTCGACGAAGGAAGAGGAGGTCTACCCGCCGCCGGAGGCGTTCGCCGCGCGGGCGCGGGTGAAGAGCCTCGACGAGTACCGGGCGCTGTACGAGCGCTCGCTTCGCGAGCCCGACGCGTTCTGGGCGGAGCAGGCGCAGCGCATCGACTGGTTCCAGCCGTTCGGGAAGGTCTCCGAGTGGAGCTTCGACACCGCCGAGATCGCCTGGTTTCTCGGGGGAAAGACGAACGTCGCGCACAACTGCATCGACCGTCACCTGAGCGGGCCGCGCAAGAACAAGGCCGCGCTCGTATGGGAGGGCGACTCGCCGCACGAGACGAAGACTCTCACGTACCAGCAGCTCCACCGGGAGGTGTGCCGGTTCGCGAACGTGCTCAAGAGCCACGGCGTGAAGAAGGGCGACCGCGTCACGCTCTACCTGCCGATGGTGCTCGAGCTGCCGATTGCCATGCTCGCGTGCGCGCGCATCGGCGCCATTCACAGCGTCGTCTTCGGCGGATTCTCGGCGGAGGCGCTGCGCGATCGCATCCTCGACTGTGGCTCGACGCTCGTCGTCACCGCGGACCACGGGCTGCGCGGCGGCAAGCTCATCCCGCTCAAGCGCAACACCGACGAGGCGCTCAAGGGCTGTCCGAACGTGGCGCGCGTCATCGTCGTCAAGCGCGCGGCGAGCGAGGAGGCGCCCTGGCATCCGACCCGCGACCGCTGGTGGGACGACGAGATGCGCTCGCCCGACGTCTCCGACGAGTGCCCCTGCGAGCCGATGGATTCAGAGGATCCGCTCTTCATCCTCTACACCTCGGGCTCGACCGGACGGCCGAAGGGCGTGCTGCACACGACCGCGGGCTACCTCGTCTACGCGGCGCTGACGCACGAAATCGTCTTCGATTTGAGGGAGGACGACACCTACTGGTGCACCGCGGACATCGGCTGGGTGACGGGTCACAGCTACATCGTCTACGGGCCGCTCGCGAACGGCGCGACCAGTCTGATGTTCGAGGGCGTGCCGCAGCATCCGGACTGGGGGCGCTTCTTGGACGTGGTCGACAAGCACCAGGTCACCACGCTCTACACCGCGCCGACGGCCATCCGCGCCATCGCGCGCGAAGGCGACGCGCCGGTGAACCAGCGGCGGCTCAAGTCCTTGCGGCTGCTGGGGAGCGTGGGCGAGCCGATTAATCCCGAGGCGTGGCGCTGGTATCACCGGGTGGTCGGACACGGCGCGTGCCCCGTCGTCGACACCTGGTGGCAGACGGAGACGGGCGGCATCCTGATCACCCCGCTGCCGGGCGCGATGCCGCTCAAGCCGGGGAGCGCGACGTTGCCGTTCTTCGGCATCGAACCGGCGATTGTCGACGCCGAAGGCCAGGTCCTCGGGGGCCCGACCGGCGGCGGGCTCTGCCTCACCCGGGCCTGGCCGGGCATCATGCGCGGCGTCTACGGCGACCCCGAGCGGTTCCGTCAGACTTATTTCACGACCTATCCCGGGAAATATTTCACCGGCGACGGCGCCCGCCGCGACGCCGACGGCTACTACTGGATCACCGGCCGCATCGACGACGTCCTCAATGTCAGCGGCCACCGCC
>JAJXTK010000762.1 GCA_021783935.1 Myxococcales bacterium
GCCTGCTCGCGGGCGGCGCGCGCGTGGTGGTGCGCGCGCACGCCAAGGGGGAGCCGAACGACATCTTCGTCGTGCGCGTGCGCCGCGCGCCCGAAGGGGGCGTCATCGCGGTGCTCGGCGTCTACCCGCTCACGCGCACCGCCGACGTCGACGAGTCGCGCCCCATCGTCGACGTCGACGACGGCGGGCGCGTCGCGTTCGTGTCGATCGGGCGCGACGGGCTCGCGAGCGGCTTCGAGCTCTTCGAGCTCGGCGGCGAGGACCTCGCCCCGACGCGCGAGTGGAAGAGGCTCCAGCGCCTGCAGAACGCGATCACGAACCTCCAGAGCACCGGCAGCGTCAGGGGCTTTCAGCGCCACCGCTGGGCGCTCGATCCGCAGCCGGCGTCGATCGCGATCCGCTTCCTCGACGACGGCGCCCTCGAGGTCTTCTCCGACAAGCGCCGGATCCTCGTCGACGCGGCGGACGACAAGCCGCGCGAGGGGGGCAAGTACGCGCGCGTCGAGACGGTGGTGAAGGGCAAGCCCGGCGACGTGATCACCTGGTCGGTCGATCGCGTGCGCGGCGTGAGATGGCTCGGGCCCGAGTTCATCGAGTTCCTCGAGTACTACGCGTTCAAGGGGCGCGACTACCTCAAGCAGCGCTTCGTCGGCCTCTTCGGCGACGACACGCAGAAGAGCGTGCAAGACGACCTCGGGCTGTCGGGCCCCAACTCTAAGATCAAGCCGACGTACACCGATCCCACCATCGGCTGGCCCCCCGCGCCGCTCGAGACCTACCTCGCGCCGCCGCTGCAGAACGAAGGGGTCTGGCTCGGCCTCGACGACGATCCGTTCGTCGGCAAGAACCCCGGGCTGCCGAGCCCCTTCGTGCAGACCTTCCTGCGCACCGACAAGTCGCGCCCCTACGCGGTCGTGCAGGTCACGCTGTGGGATCCGCGGCAGATCGCGCTGCACCTCGTCGCGGGCACCGTCGAGCCCGTCTCGGCCACCGGCGAGGTCGGCACCGGGCAGATCCCGCGCACGCCCGAGGTGCTCAAGAACCTGGTCGCCGGCTTCAACGGCGGCTTCCAGGCCCAGCACTTCGACGGCGGCATGCAGGTCGACGGGCACCTTTACGTCTCGCCGCGCGCCTACGCCGCGACGCTCGCGGAGATGCGCGACGGCTCGACGGCGATCGGCACCTGGCCCACCGGCAAGGACGAGGTCCCCGACGACATCCTGTCGATCCGCCAGAACCTCACGCCGCTGGTGCGCGACGACGTGATCAACCCCTACCACCAGGTCCGCTGGGGCGGCACGCCGCCGGGGTGGTTCGACAACATCCACACCACACGCTCGGGGGTCTGCATCACCAAGGAGGGGTTCGTCGCCTACTTCTTCGGCGCCGACATGAGCCCCGAGTCGCTCGGCCGCGGCATGGTCGCCGCGCGCTGCAAGGAGGGGGTGCACCTCGACATGAACGCGGGGCACACCGGCTTCGAGTTCTATCGGGTGGCGCCGACCGGCGAGTTCCCCGACCTCGGGCGCGCCCTCGAACCGAGCTGGGAGGCCGAAGGCAGCGTCCCGATGCTCGACGGCTGGAGCTTCCGCGGCCGCCGCATGATCAAGGGGATGCCGCACATGAACTTCCCTCGGTACATCGGCCGCGATGGGCGCGACTTCAGCTACCTCACGCTGCGCAGCGTGCTGCCGGGCAGCCCGATCGTCCCCGTGATCACGCCGAGCGAGAAGGACGAGGGGGTCTGGCGCGTGAAGGGGCTGCCGCAGCGGGGCTTCCCCTACGCGCTCGCGACCACGCGCCTGCGTCCCGACGCGAAGAACCCGAGCGTGCAAGCGCGCGTGCTCAAGCTCGATCCGCGCACGGTGCGCCTGGTCGGCGACGCCGAGGTCGACGCGAAGGGCGGCAAGGGGGACGACACCGTGCTCGTGCTCGGCGGGGCGCCGACGCCGGCCAAGGGGGAGCTGGCGCTGTGGCTCTCGGGCGAGTCGTTCGACATCGGCAGCTCGTCGCCCGGGCCGCGCGCGAAGCCGCTGTTTTCGGGGCAGAAGGCCGACGGGGCGGCGCTCGCCGAGGCGACCGTGCTGGTCGGCGTGACCGACGACGACGGGCAGGCGGTCCTGGTGTTCGCCGACGCGCCCGACGGCGCCGCGCTGCGCGCGTTGCTCGGCCGCCTCGGCTGCTCGCAGGCGATGATCGCGCCCAAGGGGCTGACCCCGCGCCTCGGCGGCACCCTCGGCCTCGACGGAGAGCTCGCGACCGCGCCGCTCGCCGCGCCGCTGGTCACCTTGGCGCGCGCCGAGGCGCCGAGCGCGCGAGAGCTCTTCCCGGACACGCCGATCGTCGATCCGAAGGTCTGGATGCCGCTGCAACAGAAGCGCTATCGCCGCCGAGCGATGCAGGCGTCGCCGCCGAGCCGCGCCGCGGCCCCCTCCCCGCCGGCAGCGTCCGGGCGCGCGTCCAACTGAGGAGCCCGCGCCAGGTGCGTCTGTGACGGTCTTTTCCGCCGTCGCGGACGCCGCGCCTGGGTCAGCCGCGTGCAAGGAATTGGCGTTATGAGCTGCCGGCACGGGAGGCTATGAGGACCGCGCCGGCGCGCTCGAGCGCCCGCCTCGGTCAGGCAAACGTTGGTGTCGCCCCCGTCGCCGTTCGGCCCGTACGACCTGCTCGAGCGCGTGAGCGTCGGCGGGATGGCCGAGATCTTTCGCGCGCGCGAGCGGGCGACGGGCGCGATCTGCGCGGTGAAGCGGATCCTCCCCGAGCTCGTGGACGACGACGAGTTCGTCGCGATGTTCCACGACGAGGCCCGCATCGCGCGGCTCTTGGACCACCCGAACCTGTGCCCGAGCCTCGGCGAGGGGACGGTGGGCGAGGAGCGATCACTCCCGCT
>JAJXTK010000763.1 GCA_021783935.1 Myxococcales bacterium
GTCGGCCGAGATCGCCGTGCACCAGGGCTGGCTGCGGGCGATCGTCGACGCCGACGTCTGGCGGCTCGTCCTGGAGATCGAGTCGAGGACGAGCGAACGCTGGGCCGATCTCTCGGTCGCGATCGCCAGGTGGGCCTTCTCGGAAGGCCGACGGCACCCGCTGCCCCCGACCCCGCAGGAAGGCGGTGCGTCGTGACCCCCCGCAAGATGAAAGGCACACGGTCATGTGACTTTCCCGACGGGCCGCAGGGCGAGGCGCTCGGGAAAGGTGGCACGGACGCAACCTTTCCCGAGGAAGCGCCCAGGGAGCAGCGTCGCGGCCGGAAGGGCACCAAGCGGGCCTCGAACCTGATCGACGCGCCGATGGCGGTCACGTCGGCCGGCGACGTGATCATCTCCATCACGCACCTCGAAGACACGACCGACGTGTCGGCCCTCGTCGCGCGCCTGATCGACGAGGGGCACACGCTGTTCATCGGCGTCGCGGTGCCTGACCGGCTCAGGCGCGAGCTGCGGAAGGACGTCGAAGACGCGGGAGCCGAGATCGTCGCCAGGCTGGGGCCTCGACTCCGAACCGTGCGGAGTCGTCGATGACCCGCCCCCGCCTACTTCCGCGCGCTCCGCGTCGCAGAGCGGGTCGGCTTCCGGCCCGTCTTCGGAGGTTCGAGCTTCAGCGAGTCGAGATCAACGCGGGGACCAGGCTCGACGTCCACGAGGTCGGCGACGCGAACCTTGAGCCCGTGGGCGATCGCGTACAGGACGTCGAGGGTCGGGTTCCGCCGAGCCCGCTCCACTTCGGCGAAGTACCTGAACGTCAGCCCAATCCTGAACGCCGCGTCCGCCTGGGTCCATCCGAGCCGCCACCGCGCCCGCTGGATGCGGGCCGCGACTCGGCGCCGGAAGGCTGCGGGGCTCACCCACCGGACGAGACCTCATCGTGCTTTCTAAACGTTACCCACAGTCGTAGCCTACGTTGCGAACGAACGTGGAGTTCGGCCACACGGGGATGGAGGCTGGCCATGAAGCGGAACTTCTTGAAGATCGCGGCGGTGCTGTCGCTCGTGATGCTCGTCGGCGGGTGCGGCAAGAAGAGCGACGGTGGCGGCGGCGATGACCCCGCGCCGAAGAAGGCGGCGAAGGCGAAGGGCGGCTCCGGCGACGACTCGTCCAAGAGCGCCGGGGAGGATTCACCGAAGCCCGAGTCCAATGCCGCCAGCGGCGTGAGCGGCCCGTGCGGCGCGATCACGCTCGACCCCGCTCACGAGGCGATGTTCTCGATCGACAAGGTGACGAAGGACCACGACGAGTGCAACGTCGTGATCGAGGCGAAGACCGCGATCAAGCTGCTCGTTTTCGACTGGAAGTACCTCGACAAGGAAGGCGTGAAGGTCGGCTCGGACAGCGAGACCCTGAAGGGGTTGGCTGCGGGCGACAAAGCGAAGCTCACGATCTCGCCCGACGAGGGCGCGAGCCGAATCGTGTCGACTCCAAGGGGGAAGGCCGCCAGTAACGAGGGTGACGACGACGCCCCGGCCGCCGCGAGCGCGGACGTCGTGAGCCTCCGGGCGAAGATCACTCGCAAGGCTTGGGCGTCCGACAAGGGCGGCCAGAACGACGCGTGCCTGGGAGACAGCCTGCCGCCGTACCGTTACCACTTCGGCGGGGGGAGCTACGCCGACATCGCGAAGGTCGCGAAGGCCGACGGCTGCAAGCACTACGGCCCGCCGGACGACAACCGCGCCGATTGGTGCTGCCCGAAGTGATCGGAGTCCCCCAATGAAGCTCCTCGGCGTCCTGGTGGGTGGATTTGTCGGCTACGCGCTTGCGTACTTCGTGCTCCTCGATGACCTCGGACGTCTCGGAACGCGCTTGTTCTGGGAAGGGCTCTTCAGGGGCCAGCTTCTGGGTCCCGAGTTCATCGTGCGGTCGACTTCGTTCTGGGAGCTGACCGGCGCTACGGTCGTCGGCGCAGTCGGCGGCCTCATGATCGCCCGCTCCAGGAAGGGCTCCGACGCGTCAGGCGCGGTGCCTGTCGTGGCAACGGAGGCAACCGAGCACAGTCAGGCGCGCCGGACGTCCGGCACGTCGAGTTCCCGTCAGGCGCCCCCGACGCCGCTCGGTCAGGGTCGTGTCCTCGCGATCGGCGCCGTGGTCGCGGGAAGCCTGCTGCTCATCGTGACGGTCATCGTGAAGTCGGCCGACGCCGCGAGCGAACCCTACGCCCAGTGCGCCCAGCTAGAGAAGGACGGCAAGCTCGTCGAGGCCCAAGCAGCATGTGGTTCGGCCGTCGCTGCCGGACCGAACACGCCGTCAGGGATCGCGGCGGCGGAGAAGCTCGCTTCGATGAAGGCCGCCGAGGAGCGACGAATGGCCGAGACGCTTCCGCAGACGGTCACGTACGCCTGGTGCGGGCGGCTGCGGACGCGGCTCGAAGAGCGCCTCGTGCCGGAAGCGAGCGCGGCCTACCCGGAGCACGACGTGAACTTCATCAAGCAGATCGTCCACGACAACCTCGACGGCGTGGAGGTGAACTGCCGGAGCGCGGTGGGCAAGGCGACGTCGGGCCTGTGGGAGTGCCGTTGGAACGAGCACTTCTCCAACTACAAGGACTGCGACAAGCTCGAAGCCGGCGGCTCGAAGTAGAGCCCCCAGGGGTCGCGGGACTCCTGCGAGGGGTACGGAACTGGCAGCCGGGGCTTCGAGCCCGATTTCGGCCCGAAAAATTGGGCCACTACAAAATTTGGGATCCGCGCCCCCCCGCATACCCATTTCGATCAGGGGGTGGGGGTCATGTTCTTGGCGATCGAAGGCTGCTCCGCGCCGTGCGCTCTCGTCCCCTTGAGGGGGCGTAGGGGCGCGCGCGGGGACGGGTCGATCAGGTAATCGAGC